>CADBTG010000160.1 GCA_902797475.1 uncultured Lachnospiraceae bacterium
CGCTGCTTGCGACCGGTATGGTGTCGGGCTTTTCGAACCTGCTGTCGCTTCTGGCCGCGAAAGGAATCTGGGATCCGTCTCTGACCGATGTGCCGATTTTGGCCGCGCTGTACGGCGGCGCCGCTTTGGGTGTCGGCATCGGGATTGTCATGCGGGGCGGAGGTTCTACGGGCGGCACGGATGTCCTGGCAAAGGTTGTCCGTCTTAGAAATAAGCAGTTCCGCACCGGTCCGTTAATTCTGTGCGCCGATGCGGTTGTCATCACGGCGTCCGCATTTGTCTTTCAGGATATCGAAACGGCGCTTTACGCAGGCGTCGGCGCGGTTGTAAGCGCAAAGATTCTTGACCTGGTGCTGTACGGAAGCGACGAGACGAAGAAGCTTTTAATCGTCAGCAAATGCCACGAAGCGATTGCAAGCCGGTTCATGAAGGAGCTGGACACCGGCGTGACCTATCTGAAGGGAATGGGCGCCTATACCGGAGAGGAGCGTGTCGTGATGCTTTGCATGGTCAAGAAGCATCATTTCACAAAGGCAAGAGAAATCGTGACCGAGGAAGATCCGACCGCATTTCTGATCATTTCCTCGGCCTCTGAGGTATTCGGGGAAGGATATAAGAAGCACGAGAGTGAAGATTTATAATCTCCGGAAAATGTGAAAATACCCCTTTACAAAATCGAACAAATGTTCTATCCTTATCTACAGAGAGGATTATGCCGGACTGTCCGGCGGGTAAGGATATGGGAGCAATCAGGGAGAGAGACAACAGAATCGATGTCATTTGTCAACATAACCGTGACAGGACCATCATGCCGATTAAAATCCGGCTGACGGACGAATACGGGGAGCTGCAGACCTATATGATTCTTGCCTATAAGGATCTGTCCGCGCAGGCAGATTATTCACTCCCCAGCGGAGTTGTCGTGAGGGGACATATTCGGACGTTTGAGTGCCGCATTTCGGTATTCGGGACGGAGCGTCTGATTCGGATTGCATATAACGTCGACGAGAACCTATGGCGGATTGTCGGCTTATGACCGGTACGGGAGCGCGTGCCCGACGGTGAGAGGAAGGAGAAGGTATGATACGGGAACAGGAAACAACGGTTCGGTTTCATGTCTGGGGAAGCCCTGAGCTCAGTGAGGAGCGGGTGCGCCTGATCAGGCTTGATAATGACGGCATGACGTATGCGATGGCGGTCACGGAGGAAGGATACCTCCTGCATGTCTATTACGGAAAGCGGTGCGGAGAGGATGATTTGACATATCTTCTTCATTTGGAAGAGGGCAACTACGTGCCGAGGCATCATAAACGGGAGAAGGGCGGCTTCATGGATTCCCGCCCGTTTGAGTATCCTTGCCACGGAATCGGTGATTACCGGGAGCCCTGCTTCATGATTTTGGACGGGGACGGCATGTCGTCCTGCGACTTACGGTATAAGAGCCACCGGATTGTGCAGGGAAAGCCTGCCCTTACGGAGAAAGGCGTCAGCGTGATTCCGGCGACATTTGCCGGGAGCGAGGAAGCGGAAACGCTGATTGTCACGATGGAGGACAGTCATGCGGGGCTGCTTGTGGAGCTTAACTATAGCATTTTCCGGAATCTGAATGTGATGACACGGTCTGCGAAGGTTTATAACCGCGGTTACCGGGACACGAGAGTGCAGCGGGTGCTTTCGGCTTGCGTGGAGTTTCCGTCGGACCGGTACGACATGGTTACCTTAAACGGTTCCTGGGCCCGTGAGCGCGGCGTATGCAGGGCGCCTTTACACGGAGGCGTTCAGGCTGTCGACAGCAGGCGCGGCATTTCCTCGGCGCAGCATAATCCTTTTGCTGCGATTTGCGCGAAGAATGCGGACGAAGACCACGGTGAGGTTTTCGGCTTTAACCTTGTATACAGCGGGAATTTCCTTGCCGAAACCGAGGTCAATGACAAGCGCCAGGCCCGGTTCGTCATGGGAATCAATCCGTATGATTTTTCATGGCTTTTAAAGCCGGAGGAAGAGTTTACGGCGCCCGAAGTTGTGATGGTTTATTCGGAGGAAGGCTTCGGCGGCATGTCGAGAACCTTCCATGATCTTTACCGGAATCATCTGATCCGCGGTTATTGGAAGGACCGGGAGAGGCCGGTTCTGATCAATAACTGGGAAGCGACTTACTTTAATTTCGATCAGGACAAATTATACGCAATCGCCGAGCAGGCATCGAAGCTCGGCATCGAAATGCTTGTCATGGACGACGGCTGGTTCGGGCACCGCGATTTCGACGATTCGTCTCTCGGGGACTGGCATGTTTACGAGAAGAAGCTCGCAGGTGGGCTTAAGCCGCTTGTTGACCGCGTCAATGCGCTCGGCATGAAATTCGGAATCTGGTTCGAGCCGGAGATGGTCAGTGAGGACAGCGAATTGTACCGCGCGCATCCGGAATGGGCCATCCAGATCATCGGCCGTGAGCTGACGCAGATGCGGGCACAGTACGTGCTCGATTACTCCAATGCCGAGGTTCGTGATTATGTTTACGGGATGTTACGGAACATCCTGGATTCCGCCAATATCGAATATGTGAAGTGGGATATGAACCGTGCGCTTACGGAGGTCGGCTCTACGACGCTGCCCGCCAAGAGACAGCGTGAGCTTTGGCACCGGTATGTGCTCGGCGTATATGATCTGATGAACCGGCTTACGACGGATTATCCGAAGCTTCTGCTTGAGAACTGCTCAAGCGGCGGCGGACGTTTCGATCCGGCCATGTTATATTTCTCGCCGCAGATCTGGACAAGCGATGACACGGATGCGATCGAGAGACTGAAGATTCAATACGGAACGAGCTTCTGTTATCCGGCTTCCGCGATGGGCGCGCATGTTTCGGACTGCCCGAACCATCTGGTCGGACGAACGGTTCCGTTTGAGACCAGAGGAGATGTGGCGCTTGTCGGAACGTTTGGCTATGAACTGGATGTCACAAGGATTTCGGAGGAGGACCGGAATCAGATTCCGGGGCAGGTGGAGCGGTTCCACCGCTTTAATCCTTTGATCCGTAAGGGCGACCATTACCGGATCGGCAATCCGTTCGAGAGCTCCGAATACGATGCCTGGGCCTTCGTCTCGAAGGATAAGAACGAGGCGCTTTTCACATTTGTCAGAATACTGGGAGCGGCAAATATGCCTCCGGTCAATGTGAAACTTAAGGGACTGGACCCGAAGAAACGTTATCTTTGCGAACAGACCGGGCAGGTGCTTTCGGGCAGCACATTGATGAACTGCGGGCTCAATATCGGAACACGCGGTGATTTCATGTCGAAACAGTATTACTTCCGCGTGGCAGAGGAGGCTTAATTTGGAACCGATTAAACCGTACAAGAAAGAATTTGATTATTCCTATGCGCTCGGGGCTTTTCCGACGATGGAGCTTTTAACGAAGCGGCCGGAGAGCGCGGAGGCGGTTTATGTGCATTCTTCGTTCACCGACAGGGCACGTGTCGAGGAGGTTTGCGGGCGGCACGGCATTCCGGTTCGGGAAGGAGATAAGCTGATTGCACGGTTAAGCGACAAGGAGAATGTCTATGTCATCGGGCAGTTTCGGAAGTTTCGGGACGAACTTTCTGAGGATCAGCCGCATCTGATGCTTGTGAATCCGAGCAACATGGGCAATCTCGGGACCATTCTTCGAACCTGCCTGGCTTTCGGCATTCATGACATTGCAGTCATCACGCCGGCAGCCGACCATTTCAATCCGAAGGTTGTAAGGGCTTCCATGGGAGCGGTTTTCTCGCTTCGGATTGCCTGCTTTTCCGATTTTGAGGAGTACCGGAAGCGGTATGCAAGGGCTGACCGGAAGCTTTACGCTTTCATGCTGACTGCGAAGAAGCAGCTTACGGCGGAGAACTGTCCGAAGCCAAAAAAGTATACGCTGATATTCGGAAACGAAGCGACCGGGCTTCCTGAAGCCTATGCGGATTACGCCGAGGCCATCATCATTCCGCAATCACCGGAGGTAGATTCCCTGAACCTTACGATTGCCGTGGGAATCGGGGCATATCTGTTCCGTAAAACCGAGGTTTGACAGGTGTGACCGAGGCGCAGAAATCGGGCGTGAAACAGGCGTAAATTTTCAAAGACTTGCGTTTTTTTGAAAAACATAGTATGATATGGGGCATAGCAAAGCCGTCCGGCAGCGTGGAACGCGCCGATTCCGGTCTTTGCCGGCTATTTGTACCTTTTATCTGTAAACGACAAAAGTTTAACAAAAGGAGAAAACTATGAAAATGTTCAAGAAACTGCTGGTGCTCCTTCTGGTGCTCAGCATGGTTATGGCACTCGTTGCCTGCGGCGACAGCGATGACGACGATGCAAAGGAAGGTTCTTCGAGAAAGAAAGAGAAGACCGAGCAGGTTACCAAAGAGCCTACCGATGATCCCGACCCGACCGATGCTCCCGACCCGACGGACGAGCCCACTCCCGAGCCTACGGCAGAGCCCACTCCGGAACCTACTGAAGCTCCTACGCCTACCCCTACGGAGGCTCCCGCACCGACTTCCGATCCCAATCCGATTGGCGGAAATATTACTGCCGACAAGCTTCTCGGTCAGTGGCAGGGCAGCATGACTGCTTCTTTGAAGGAATTCATGGAACTCACAGGTCAGGAACTTGATGCAGAGTCTCAGAAGGTGTTCGATCTGATGATGAGCTCCATGAGCAATTCCGGCATTAAGGGTGATTTCAAGCTGGAACTTTCCATTGATTTCAAGGATGACAAGAACTGTGAAGTTTCGATGCATTTTGACGGCATGGAATTCTATAACGGAATCCAGAAGCTTTTCGCTACCGAAGACGGTGTATATACATTCTTCGGCGCTATGTTAGGCATGGATAAGGACAGCATCAAGGCACTGCTTGCAATGTCCGGCGAAAGCATTGACGATCTTGTTGATCAGATGCTCGAAAGCTTTGATCCCGATGATTTCAACGTTACTGAGACCAAGGAAACACAGTACAAGATTGAAGACAACAAGGTTAAGATGACCGGTGAAGACGCTCTCGGTTACTTCGTTTATGATGAAGCTAAGGGTGGTCTTGTAATCGGAACGGACGATACGAGCGATCAGTCCAAGAATATGGTTAAGCTTCTTTCCGGCATTGTTCTGAAGAAAAAATAATGAGCCGTAAAGAACAGGAGAATTCTTCATTTTCCTGTTGACAAATGCCATAAGATTCGATATACTTGCGAAGGTGTCAAGATTTTTTCTTTACACCTTCGCATTTTTTCGATTGTGTGGGAAGAAAAGCGGAAGGGGCCGAAAGAGATGGAAGCGCAGAGAAAAACCAAGAAGTCCGAACCGGATGACTGGCTTCGGGAGGCCTTTTTACTGGCATCGCTGTTCGACCGCTACGGCGCTTTGTTTGACGAAAGACAGCGCGAGATTTTTGAGGATTATATTTGTAACGATATGTCGCTCGCCGAGATTGCAGAGCGGGAAGGCATGACAAGACAGGGAGTTTCGGATTTGGTGAAGAGAACCAGCCGGAAGCTCCGCGAGTATGAAGACGGACTTCATATGGTGCAGAAAGCAGGAGAAGCGGACAGCATGATTTCGGACCTTGCGAAGCGGATAGACGAAAGCAGTCTTCCCGATTCGCAGAAAGAAGAAATCAAAGGACTTCTCGAAAGGCTTTCGGAACTGTTTTAAGAAGTCGGGAGGAAGAAAGAGTGGCTTTTGAAAGCTTATCCGATAAATTGCAAAACGTATTCCGCAAGTTACGCGGAAAGGGACGCCTGAGTGAAGCCGACGTCAAGGAAGCGCTTCGGGAAGTAAAGCTTGCGCTTTTGGAGGCAGACGTTAACTTCAAAGTGGTGAAACAGTTCATCGCATCCGTTCAGGAGCGGGCGGTCGGGCAGGATGTGCTTACGAGTCTGACGCCGGGGCAGATGGTCATCAAAATCGTTAATGAAGAGATGATTTCCCTGATGGGCTCCGAAACGACGGAGATTGAGCTTCTTTCCGGAGAGACAACCGTCATCATGATGTGCGGTCTGCAGGGTGCCGGTAAAACGACTACCGCTGCAAAACTTGCCGGAAAGTTTAAGGCAAAGGGCAAGAAGCCTTTGCTTGTTGCCTGTGACATTTACCGTCCGGCCGCTATCGACCAGTTGAAGGTGAATGCCGCAAAGCAGGATGTGCCTTGCTTTGCCATGGGAACCGGCCATAATCCGGTGGATATCGCCAAGGCAGCCATGGAGCACGCTAAGAAGGAAGGCAACAACGTAGTCATCATTGATACGGCAGGACGTCTTCACATTGACGAAGAGTTAATGGAGGAGCTTCAGAATATCAAGAAGGCTGTTACGGTGCATCATACGGTGCTGACAGTTGACGCCATGACCGGTCAGGACGTGCTGAATGTCGCAACGACGTTCGACGAAAAGATCGGAATCACCGGCGTGATTCTGACAAAGCTTGACGGCGATACAAGAGGCGGTGCTGCGCTTTCAATCCGTGCCGTGACCGGAAAGCCGATTCTGTATGTCGGCATGGGCGAGAAGCTTTCCGATTTGGAACAGTTCTATCCCGACCGAATGGCATCGAGAATCCTCGGCATGGGCGATGTGCTGACGCTGATTGACAAGGTGCAGGCCGAGGTCGACGAGCAGAAGGCAATCGAGCTTGAGAAGAAGTTCCGCAAGAATGAATTTGACTTCAACGATTTCTACGATCAGATTCAGCAGATGAAGAAGATGGGCGGTCTGCAGAGCATCCTTTCGATGATGCCCGGCATGGGCGGCCAGCTTAAGGATATTGAGATTGACGAAGATGCCTTTAAGCAGACGGAAGCAATCATCAATTCGATGACGAAGAAGGAACGTGAAAAGCCCGACATCATCACGCCGCCGAGAAAGAAGCGCATTGCCAACGGCTCCGGTGTGGACATTGCCGATGTCAACCGTCTGATGAAGCAGTATGAGCAGACGAAGAAGATGATGAAGCAGATGAACGGCATGATGAAGGGCGGCAAATTCCGTCGCGGCGGCGGAAAGTTCCCGTTCGGTTTTTAATCTGATATATTAATCCATCGGATTTTTATATACGTTGTACGGACTAAGTTAAGGAGGTGAATAGATTATGGCAGTTAAGATTCGTTTGAGAAGAATGGGCGAGAAGCATGCTCCGTTCTACCGTGTAATCGTTGCGGACGAGAGATCTCCCAGAGACGGAAGATTCATCGCGGAGTTGGGCATTTATGATCCCACGAAGGAACCCATGACATTTAAGGTAGATGAGGAAGCTGCAAAGAAGTGGCTTGCAGACGGCGCTCAGCCTACCGAGACCGTTGCCAAGCTGTTCAAGAAGGCCGGTATTCAGAAGTAATGGGAGGACCGCAATGAAAGAATTAGTGGAAGTGATTGCAAAATCGCTGGTTACCAAAGCGGACCAGGTTGTTGTCACCGAAAGCGTAGCAGAGGACGGCGGTATCCTTCTTGAACTGAGAGTTGCCCCTGATGACATGGGCAAAGTAATCGGTAAACAGGGTCGCATTGCAAAAGCGCTCCGTGCTGTTGTGAAGGTTGCGGCAACGAAGGAAGACAAGAAAGTTGTTGTGGATATTGTGCAGTAACTCTTGCGGGTTGTGAGAACGGTCGGATTCCGTCCTCGCAGCCCGTATTCCTGTTATCGGGTCCGCACAATTCGGATGATGTGAAGGAAAATGTCACATTTTCCGCGGGAAAGGAAAGAAAATGGATGATAAACTGAGAGTCGGTGTTTATACGAATACCCACGGCGTTCACGGAGAGATCAAGGTCTATCCGACGACGGACGACCCGGCGCGCTTTAAGAAGGGGCTTCCGCTCTTTTTGGATGTGCCCGGAAAGCAGATTCCGCTGGTCGTCGAGCACGTGAAGACCTTCAAGAACATGGTTATTCTGAAGTTTGAGGGCATCGATTCGATTAGCGATATAGAAAAATACAAAGGGCATGATCTTTTGGTGTCAAGAGAGCATGCGATCCCGCTTGAGGAGGACGAATACTTCATCTGCGACGCCATCGGTTCGGATGTCGTCACGGAGGAAGGCGAGAAGCTGGGCGTGTTGAAGGATGTGCTTCAGACCGGCGCCAACGATGTGTTCGTCATTACGCTTACGGGCGGAAGAGAAGTGCTGTTTCCGGTGATTCCGGACTGCGTGAAGGATATCGACACCGACGGGAAGAAGATTACGGTTCATGTCATGAAAGGATTGTTGGACTGATGAAATATTATGTGATGACACTGTTTCCCGAGATGGTCTCGGAAGGGCTTCATACAAGCATTCTCGGCCGCGCCATGGATGCGGGAATTATCAGCCTTGAGACCGTAAACATCCGCGACTATTCCGAGGACAAGCACCGCCATGTGGACGATTATCCCTACGGCGGCGGCGCGGGCATGGTAATGGCGCCCGGACCGATTGCGCGGACCTACGACGCGATCCTTGAAAAGCGGAACAAACCGGACCGTCCCCGTGTTATCTACCTGACACCCTGGGGAAAGGTTTTTAAGCAGGAGGACGCCAAGGAACTGGCGAAGGAGGACGACCTCGTATTTCTCTGCGGCCACTATGAGGGCGTGGACGAGCGCGTGCTTGAAGAAATCGTTACGGACTATTATTCCATCGGCGATTACGTGCTTTCGGGCGGCGAGCTGCCAGCGATGGTTATGATTGACGCCATATCAAGAATGGTGCCCGGTGTTCTGACCAATGAGGAAAGCGGTGACGCGGAGAGCTTCGAGAACAGTCTTTTGGAGTATCCGCAATACACGAGACCGGAGGAGTGGAACGGCAGAACCGTTCCGGAGGTGCTCCTGTCCGGGAACCACAAAAAGATAGCCGAATGGCGCACGGAACGTTCCATCGACCGCACGATGCAGTACCGGCCGGAGCTGATGGAGCAGGCTGTTTTAGACAAGAAAGCAGGAAAATACTACAAAGAGCGTTTGAAGAATAGCGAAGAATAGCAAAACACTTTGCGGAGGGGATTATGGACAACAGGGGGAGCGTTCATTTAAGTAAAAAAGCATTTCTCATCATCGCCGGAACCGTGCTCGGGATTATCCTGATTGCATGGGTACTTTTGATTACCGGAATTTTCAAAAAGGACAAGAAGCCGCAGAAGAATGTTTTTCCGGAAACCAAGACGGTCAGATATGATCTGCCGGAGATCCCTGACGGCTATGAGCTGGTATTTCGTGAAACGGGATACTGCAGGCTTTATGAAAACGGAAAAAAGACTTATTTAAAGAAAATGACTTATGACGATGCCGGAAACTGTCTTACCGAGACCGAATTCGAAGAGGACGGGAAGACCGTCAAATCTTTCATTGAGTCGGAATACGATGAGGAAAACCGTGAAATCAAAAGGACGGAGTATAACGAAAACCGGAATATAACATTGCAGGTTTCCCGCAAATATGATTCCGACGGCAGAATGACGGAAAGCGTTGAAAACATACGAAGGTATTATGACGACGGCGACCTGATCAACAGCAGAACGGAGCAGAACCTCTACCGGTATGACGGCAGGGGACAGAAAAGAAAACAGGAAACGACTGTAACAGGTTCGATTTACTCCAATATGGAGCAGTATTCCTTCGTTTCCGAATGGGACGAGGAAGGCAGACCCCTTACGGAAGGAATCAAAGAAGGCGAAGAGTACATTCTGTACCGGTATCAATATGACGCCTTCGGTAACATGGTCGTTAAGGAATATAGAACAGCCGCCTTCGATGAGGCTGAATACTATGTGCTCGAAAAGGCGGAGTATTCCGCTGACGGCAAAAGAATGATCCGGCTTGTGGAATATTACGATCCGGAATTATATCCGGAAGACTGGCAACGGTGTCTTTTCGATGAAAACGGGAACCTTGTCCGGATGACGGAATACAAAGACGGAGAAAAGACGGAAGAAACGGAGTATCTTTATGACAGTGAGGGGAGAGTCCTCAGTGCCGTTACCGATTCCGGAGAGTCAAAACTGGAAATCGTATATACCTACGATACAGCGGGAAATCTGCTGAAATCCGTTACAACGGAAGACGGAAAAGTCATCATGGAAACCGTCGTAACAAACGGCGAAGAGCATACAAAAGGTTACGAGTATACGGAGAACGGCGAGCGGTACATTTATCAGGAAACAATTGAAAGCAAGAGCATTCATCGGGAAATCTACTATGACGAAAACGGCGGAGTATCCGCAGACCGTACCGTGGAGTACGACGGAGATGAAAACGTGACGAAAATCCTACGGTATAAGGACGGGAATTTCGATTGCTGGTACGAATACTCGGATTATAAACCGGTTGAAGCATTGAGCGGTAAAACACTCTACAAACCGCAGAAGACAATCATCCGAAATGAAGACGGAACGGTGCAATACACTGTAGAGCAGCAATACTACGAAAAAGGAAAAGCCTTTATCAGCCGGATCGTCTATAAAGCGGACGGAACCAGGGACGAGGGAGAGACGGGATATTACAGTGACCTTGACGAGTATGACAATCTCATCCGGGAAACCTGCTATAACTATGACGGAAAGGGTACCGTAAGCGTATACGAGCATGAGTATCAGCCGTTTGCCGTTAAAAAGAACCAGAACATTGAGTAAAACTGCCATAACAGGGCAGAGTTTTGTGAGGGAAGAAAATGAGTGACGAAAGCAAAAAAGGAAGAATTCATCTAAGTAAAAAAACATGTCTCATCATCGGAGGAACCGTGCTCGGGATTATCCTGATTGCATGGGTACTTTTGATTATCGGAATCTTTAAGAAGAATAAGAATTCGAATAACGTACAGGTCGGCGTATATGATATTCCGGAAGTGCCGGAGGGGTATCAGCTGGTATTTCGTCAGACAGCGGAGTATACGGTTACGGAAAAGGGAAA
>CADBTG010000161.1 GCA_902797475.1 uncultured Lachnospiraceae bacterium
TAGTTCGTGTAACTCGGATACTCGTCCCAGAACTCGTCCATGCACGTTTTCGTGCCTTCTCCCGAGAGTTCCTGCTCAAAATAGCCGATTGCAAGATAATCCCCGAGCGTAACCTTACCGGCAATCACCGGAATCTGCCCGAGAATGCTTCGAAGAAGCGTTGTCTTACCGATTCCGTTTGCGCCCTTTAAGATCACCTTCTGCCCGCGCTCAATCTTCAGGTTGAGCGGGCGGGAAAGCGGACGGTCATAGCCGATGACAAGGTCCGTTGTCTCGATGACGACACGCGAAGGAACGCGTGCCTCCTTAAAGTAAAACTCCGGCTTCGGATTCTCCTTTACCAGCTCGATGACATCCATCTTGTCGAGCTTTTTCTGCCTGGACATCGCCATGTTTCTTGTCGCGACACGCGATTTGTTACGGGCAACGAAATCCTTTAATTCCTTAATCTCCTGCTGCTGACGGTTGTATGCGGCCTCAATCTGCCCCTTACGCATCTCGTAGACCTCAAGGAAACGGTCATAATCGCCCGGATACCTTGTAAGCTGTGCGTTCTCTACATGCCAGATGACATTGACAACGCTGTTCAGGAACGGAATGTCGTGCGAAATCAGTATGAACGCGTTCTCATAGTCGCTAAGGTAACGCGTGAGCCATGTGATATGCTGTTCGTCGAGGTAGTTCGTCGGCTCGTCGAGAAGCAGAATGTCCGGCTTTTCCAAAAGAAGCTTCGCGAGAAGCACCTTGGTTCGCTGTCCGCCCGACAGCTCGCTGACGTCCTTGTCAAACCCGAGCGCGTCCAGCTCGAAGGCACGCCCGATTTCATCAATCTTTGTATCAATGGAATAGAAATCATGCTGCTCAAGCATCTCCTGCAGCACGCCCATCTCCTCCATCAGTTCGTTCATTGTATTCTCATCGGCATCGCCCATCTTATCGCAGATGGCATTGATTTCCTCTTCTTTTTCATACAGCCATGAAAAAGCGGAGGCGAGGACGTCGCGAATCGTCATGCCGGGCTTTAATACGGTGTGCTGGTCCAGATAACCGACACGCACGTGTTTCGCCCATGTGACATTTCCCTCGTCCGGCATCAGATGTCCGGTGATGATATTGAAAAATGTACTCTTTCCCTCTCCGTTGGCTCCGATCAACCCGATGTGCTCGCCCGCCAAAAGCCGGAACGTCACGTCACGGAATATCGCGCGGTCGCCGAAGCCGTGTGACAGGTTCTCCACGGATAATATGCTCATGATAAAAAGACGGCGGGGCAGCGGACTTCACGCCCGCCTGCCGGCCGCCGTTCAACTCCTTTATGATAATTTGTGAATGAAAAGGCCGCTCCGAAGCTTGGGCTCAAACCAGGTGGACTTCGGCGGCATCAAAAGGCCTGCATCCGCCACGTCAAACAGCTCCGTAATCTGCGTGGGATACATGGAAAATGCCACTTTCATATCCAGATTGCACCGCCTCTCAAGCTCCTTAAGGCCGCGGATTCCTCCGATGAAATCTATTCTCTTGTCAATGCGCGGATCGCCGATTCCGAGAACCGGTCCGAGCAGATAATCCTGTAACAGGGAAACATCCAAAGAGGCTACCGGATCGGTAATCTCAAGCATTTTGGCTCCTGCGGTGAGTTCATACCAGAACCCGTCGAGGAACATGCCGAACGTCCCCTTTGCCTTCGGTGCATAAGGCTCCGTTCCGACTTTTCTGACTTCGAAGTTTTCGGAAATCTTATTAAGAAACTGCTCCTTCGTATAGCCGTTCAGGTCTTTCACGACGCGGTTGTACGGAAGAATCATCAGCTGGTCTTCCGGGAACAGAACGGACAGGAAGAAGTTGAACTCTTCGGTTCCGTCATAATCGGGATGCTCGTTTCTTCTCTTCAGGCCGACTTTAACGGCACTAGCCGCGCGGTGATGTCCGTCGGCGATGTAAATCTGTCCGATGCCCGCAAAAGCGTCCTGAATCCGCTTTACGTCAGCCGGATCGGCAATTCTCCACACGCGGTGAGAGATGCCGTCATCGGCTGTAAAAGCATACAGGGGCTCCGTTTCACGGTAACGGTTCATTACCTCGCTGATCACGGGGTTGCTGCGGTAAGCAAGGAAGATCGGGCCGGTCTGTGCGTCAAGCGCATCCACGTGACGGATGCGGTCCAGTTCCTTCTCTTCTCTTGTATTCTCATGCTTTTTGATGACGCCGTTCACATAATCGTCAATCGAGGCACATGCCACGATGCCGGTCTGCGCACGTCCGTCCATCGTAAGCTCATAAACAAAATAGCAGCGTCCGGAATCCGTGATGAACGTTCCGTCGGCAATTCTCGCATCAAGCAGTTCCTTCGCCTTTTCGTAAACGATCGGATCATAGGTGTCCACGCTGTCGGGAAGGTTGCTCTCCGCACGGTCGATATTCAAAAAGGACAGGGGCTCCTTAAGGGCTGCCTCCTTGGCCTCCTTACGGTTGTAAACATCATAAGGCAGAGCTGCAACTCTGTCTGCTACCGACTGTGCCGGTCTGATTGCCTGAAAAGGCTTGATAACTGCCATAACGAAAATCCTCCGAAAATCAGTAAAAATCAGAATAATGAATCATCAATGGGGCTCGTCGATCCACTCGTGCTTCTTCAGGGAAGCGAGAGTAATCGCAAGGAAAATGACAGAGAAAACGGCCTGCACACCGGCACTCATGAAGTGCTGCATAACCGTATCTTTCACATTGGTCATATTGATGTTAATCGTGGCAACGGCATAGCCGAGCATGGCAAAAAAGATGGCTGCCAGAAAGCCCGAGTAACGGCTCTTCGTGAAAAGATTGTAGGCCATCACGACAGAGAAAAACAGAAGCGCCGTAATGGAGAACACAATCATGAAGAAATCGACAGCTGCCGAAAAATACAAAAGAGCACGGTTGTTGCTGCCCTCAAAAAGCTTTTGGATCAAAGAGGTCAGTTCGTCCCGCTCGTCCGGAAACGCCTTCGAACACCATGCGATGTTAAGACCGAGCATTAAAAAGTACAAAAGCGCAAGCCCGAACAGGAACAGACTGTACATGAGCGTCAGTCCGCCCAGCAGAGTATAAGACGAATATCCCTGCTCCATCTTGGTCGGGTAATACGTCTCGTTTCTGAGCTTCTGATAAAAGGCTTTTCCGCTCATTACAAGGAACATGACGAGCAACACGACAAGCACGTAAAGAAACAGCTGAAGCGCGGTCGCGGTAAGTCCCTTGTTCTTCGTCACGGCGCCGAGGGCAAATGCCAGCTCCAAAACGACAGCCGACATCAAAGCCATCAGAACATTCGACAAATAGATTTTAATGTCTTCCCGAAAAAGTCTTTTCATGAAAAAACCGAAATCCTCCTTAACCTAGCACTTGGGTGTGGTTGCCCACACCCAAGAGAAATGCGTTTGGTTTCCGATATTCCGCGGTTTACAGGTCGATAAGTTCCTTCTTCGCAATCTTGTCCTTCTTCAGGAAACGAAGGTCTCTGCCGAAGCGAACCTGAATAATCTCGGAATCGCTGTTGTCGATAACGACACCCTCACCGTAAAGCTTATGAACAAAGCTGTCTTCCGGTTTCAGGGCATCGAGTGCGTTTCTGAGGTGTTCCTCCCTCGTCGGCTCATCAGCCTCGAAGTAGGAATCCACATTCGGAGCCTCGTCGAGAATGCTGGCCGCACTGCCGGCCTTCTTGATGGCATTTTCCGACGGAGCTTCCGTCTTACCCTTCAGACGGTTGAAATATGCGTGATCGTCTTCGGAGAAATCGTCATCAAAGTCATCCGCGGCCTTGCTGTGTCCCTTGGCGCGGAAATCGTTGACAACCTTTACATCCTCATCCGTAAAGTCTTCATCGTCGAAATAATCACTCTTGCTGCTCTTCGATGAACTCTTGGTATCGAGATCGTCGAAGTCGTCATCCAGATTGTCATCGTCATACGAAGCAGCGGGCTTTGCGGCGCCGCTCTTCGGCTTACGCGAATTCGGATGACCGAGATTCATGCTCGCATAATACTTCTTCTTGGCTTCCTTGAAGTCCTCTTCATCCTCGCCGTCCAGGCGCTCCATTGCAGGACGTCTCTTGCTGTAGCGTTCCATCTCCTCTTCCAGCTTCTTCTCCTGAACACGCTGGAAAATGGTATAGATGATAATCAACACAATCACGACGATGCAGAATACAAAGAGCAGCTTCCATCCGTCGCCCTTCTTGGACTTCTCTCCGATGTCGGAAATGTTGGAGGTCGGTGCCGGAGAAACGGAAGAAGGATCGTTGGTCTTGCCGGGATCCTTCGTGGGCTCCTCAAGACTGGTCGTAGGAGTCGGAAGCGGAGAAGGCGTAGGAGCAGGCGTAAACTTAATCTGTGTATTCTCTCTGTTGATACGCTTGATGTAAAGATAGCCTTCGAATTCCTGGTTCTTGAACGTACCTTTGATGTGGTACCAGACATCGAGGTCGATATCCTTGGTCTCGCCGTATACGAATACTTCGGTGCCCTTCTGGAGCTTAACTTCCGTACCGTCATCAAGTTTCAGAATCGGGTAGGTCTTCGTTCCGGGGCCTTCGCGTACGGCGGAATTGTCCTGCGTTACATAACCGCGGTAATAACCGGTCAAATACTGATCTTTATTTACATAGTCCTGAATCGGAGTGGGCGTGGGGGTTGTCTTCTTGTCGTCTCCGTCCGCAGCAAAAACAGCTCCTGCGGGGGCAAAGCACAGCCATACCGTAAGTACGGTCATTACAACTCCCAAAAGCCTGGCCCATTTAACTTTTCTCATGTTCAAGTGACTCCTTTCTTACATCTTGTCCGGCGCTTCAAATGCCAGCATCTCTATACAGTCATTTAGTATTCCGAGTGTTGTTTTCAAAAGGGCAATCCAATCAGCCTTCTTCGCTTCATCCGGCTCTGTCACAATCTTGTTTGCGTGATAGAATCCGTTGAAGCAGTCTGCCAGTTCGTAAATGTATTGGCAGATTCTCATCGGGGAAAGCTCCGCCACAGCCTTTTCGACGCTGTCGGCGAATCTGGCAACGGTCAGAAGCAATGCGCTTTCTTCCGGTCCGTACTCCCTTCCCGCAACATGTGCCGCGTTCGGGGCGTCGGTAAGCTTACTGAGAATGGATTTGATCCGGACCATCGTATAAAGAATATACGGTCCGGTGTTGCCTTCAAACGAGGTAAACCGTTCGATGTCGAAAATGTAATCCTTCGTCGGCTGGTTGCTGAGGTCGCCGTACTTAAGCGCTGCAAGTCCGATCTGTTTTGCGATCTTATCGCGTTCCTCTTCGGGCATTTCGCGGTCGGCCATCTTCGAGCGAACTTCCTCGGTAATCAGGTCGATCAGCATGGAGAGTCTCATGACTCCGCCGTCTCTTGTCTTGAACGGCTTTCCGTCCTTGCCGGTCATCGTACCGAAGCCGATATGCACGAGTCCGGTTTCGGGCTTAACGAGACCGCACTTCTTGGCGCAGCGGAAAATCTGCTCGAAGTAGAGGCTCTGCCGTTTGTCCACAATGTAAACGATCCGGTCGGGATTATATTTCGTCATACGCTCCACGATGGTTGCCAGATCGGTCGTATTGTAAAGCGTTGCGCCGTCCGATTTTAAGATCATGCACGGAGGCATCTCTTTCGTATCGGTCTCTTCCTTGACATCCACAACGAGAGCGCCTTCGCTCAGGTGCGCGTAGCCCTTGTCCTTCATGTCTTTGACCATGTCGGGAATGTACTTCTGCGCATCGCTTTCGAGGCCCCAGATATCAAATACCGTACCGAGGTTATCGTAAGCTTTCTTAAGATCTGCCATGGAGACACGCATGATGTGCTCCCAGAGAGCCATATATCCTCTGCGTCCCTGCTGCAGTTCGAGGATTGCTTTACGGGACTCTTCACGGTAGTCCTCATGTTCCTTCGACCACTTGCTCGCGTACGGATAAATCTCTTCGAGTTCAGAAACATCAAACGGTGCTTCCTTCGGGTATTCACCCGTGTAGTCCGGATCAAAATATACCAGGTCCGGCTGTCTCACCTTAAGCTCCGTGATGATCAGTCCGATCGGGGTCCCCCAGTCGCCGAGGTGTGCGTCACCGATCACCTTATGTCCTGCATACCGAAGTATTCTTTTTACTGCCTCACCGATAACCGCCGGTCTCATATGCCCCACATGAAGCGGTTTTGCAACATTGGCTCCGCCGTAGTCCACCACAACCGTCTGCGGGTTCTCTGCCGTCTGCAGGCCGAACTTCGGTTCCTTCTGCATCTGACTTACGTAATCCGCAAGAAACTCCGGTCCGACGGAAAGGTTGATGAATCCGGGAGCAACAGCCTCCGCCTGCGAAAAGAGCGGATCCTCCGCAAGAACCTTTACAATTTCATTGGCAATCAGAATCGGAGCTTTATGGTATTGCTTTGCGGCGGCCATGGCGCCGTTGCATTGATACTGACACAAATCGGGACGGTCGGAAACCTTTACGGCTCCGAAACGATCCTCATACCCGGCAGCGAGAAATGCCGCCGTTACCTTTTCCGCGATGACGGAAATGATTCTTTCCATAAACATCGAATCCTTTCGAAAAACTAAACACATCTAAACCCATAATATCTTACCATAATCGTAGAAAAAAGTAAAGAAAACCAATGAAAATTTCCCTTAATAAAACAGTTTTTTCACATTTTCCCTTGCATATTTACAAAAAATGTGTATCGTAGAATTTGTGAAAGTATTTTCATTAAGGAGTTCGCGTGTATGGTTAAGGTTGTAAAATTCGGCGGAAGCTCTCTTGCAAGCGCCGACCAGTTTCGAAAAGTAAAGGATATCATCAAGGCGGATCCGGATCGCCGGTTTGTCGTTCCCTCCGCTCCCGGAAAGCGTCACAGCGCCGATACGAAGGTAACGGACATGCTGTATTCCTGCTATGCTCTTGCCGAGCAGGATGCGGATTTTGACGACGCCCTTTCCGCCATTAAAAAGCGTTATGTCGAGATCATCGACGGTCTCGGAATGAACCTGTCCCTTGATAAGGAATTTGACACGCTTCGTGCGGATTTCAAGGCACATGCGGGACGGGAATATGCCGCATCCCGCGGCGAGTATCTGAACGGCATTGTTCTGGCCGCTTATCTCGGCTTCCCGTTCATCGATTCCGCGGAATACATCTTCTTCTCGCAGGACGGAACCTTCCGTGCCGAAGAGACGAATGCCGCTCTTTCCGAGAAGCTTCGCGACATGAAGAATGCTGTCATTCCGGGCTTCTACGGTTCCCTTCCGGACGGACGCGTGAAGACGTTCTCCCGCGGCGGTTCCGACATTACCGGTTCCGTTGTCGCAAGAGCCGTGCAGGCCAATCTCTACGAGAACTGGACCGACGTTTCGGGCTGTCTCGTGACCGATCCCCGCATCGTCGAGAATCCGAAGGTCATCGATGTCATCACCTACCGTGAGCTTCGCGAGCTTGCGTACATGGGCTTCAATGTACTGCACGAGGATGCCATTTTCCCGGTTCGTACCGCAGGCATCCCGATCAACATCAAGAACACCAATTCCCCCAAGGATCCCGGTACGCTGATTGTCGAGAACACGTCCCGCAAGCCTTCATTCACGATCACCGGTGTTGCCGGCAAGAAGGGCTTTACCGCTATCAACGTGGAAAAGGATATGATGAATGCCGAAATCGGTTTCGGCCGTCGTCTCCTGCAGGCCTTCGAGGATAACGGCATCAGTTTTGAGCATATGCCTTCCGGTATCGATACGATGACCGTTGTTGTGCACCAGACCGAATTCGAGGCAAAGGAGCAGACGGTTCTCGCTGAGATTCACAAACTCTGCAATCCTGACGCCATCGACATTTCCACCGATATCGCCCTGATTGCGGTCGTCGGTCGCGGCATGAAGTCAAACCGCGGTGTAGCCGCCCGTATCTTCTCCGCCCTCGACCGTGCATCCATCAACATCCGCATGATCGACCAGGGCTCGAGTGAGTTGAACATCATCATCGGTGTTTCCAATACCGATTTCGAGGATGCAATCAACGTTATTTACCACGCATTTGTTCAGTAGTATTAAGGAGGTACTCTATGAATCCCATCGTAACATTTACCATGGATGACGGCGCCGTCATGAAGGCGGAGCTCTATCCCGAAATTGCTCCCAACACGGTGAACAACTTCATTTCCCTTGTCAGGAAGGGTTTTTATAACGGTCTTACGTTCCACCGCGTAATCCCCGGTTTCATGATTCAGGGCGGATGCCCGAAGGGAACCGGCACCGGTGATCCCGGCTACAGCATTCGCGGGGAGTTCAGCCATAACGGTTTCAAGAACGATCTGAAGCACACGGCCGGCGTTCTTTCGATGGCACGCGCCATGAACCCGAATTCCGCCGGTTCACAGTTCTTCATCATGCATGAAACCTCTCCTCACCTTGACGGTGAGTATGCCGCATTCGGCAAGCTTACGGAAGGCCTTGACGTCGTTGACGCGATCGCGCATGTGCGCCGCAACTGGAACGACAAGCCGATCACTCCCGTCATCATGAAGGAAGTTACCGTAGATACCTTTGGTGTGGATTATCCGGAACCGGAGAAAATGTAATGAAGCTGCTCGGTATCACAGCCGAATATAATCCGTTTCACAACGGTCATGCATATCACATCCGTGAGGCGCGCAGGCGCTCCGGATGTGATTCTGTTATTGTGCTTCAAAGCGGCAATTTCGTGCAGCGCGGGACGCCTGCCGTCATGGACAAATACGTCCGAGCCGAGGCTGCGCTTAGAAACGGTGCTGACATCGTTATCGAGCTTCCCGTCTTCAGTGCCGCAGCCAGCGCGGAGCTGTTCTCGGAGGGAGCGATTCGGGCATTTGGCGATTTGGGCGTCAATGCCGTCTCCTACTGTGTCGAGTGTGCCGGCGGTGAGGCCTCATTTAAAAAGACCGTATCGGAAATCCGCCGCGCCGCTGCATTCTTCTGCGAAGAAAGCGA
>CADBTG010000162.1 GCA_902797475.1 uncultured Lachnospiraceae bacterium
ATGGTCGGTGAGGGAATGACCTGCATGTGCCTTTCCGGATGCAACGAAGACAGTGCTGAGGCAAAGTTCACGAAGACGCTTTGCAGCGCTTTCGGAAGAGTCGTCGTTCTTCCCGAGAAGCTGATGAGCGCCGCTACATGCGCGAACGGAAGCTCGCCGGCTTATGTTTATATGTTCATCGAAGCGCTTGCCGACGGCGTCGTGAAATACGGAATTCCGCGTGACACCGCTTACATTCTTGCGGCTCAGACCGTTCTCGGGTCCGCCAAGATGGTTCTCGAAAGCGGAGAGCATCCCGGTAAGCTTAAGGACAATGTCTGCAGCCCCGGCGGCACGACAATTGCCGCAGTCGGAGCGCTTGAGGAGTACGGCTTCCGCAACGCAATCATGAAAGCAACCGACGCCTGCTACGATAAGAGCGTTGAGCTTTCCAAAAACAAATAGGTTGCAAGTCCCGACCCGATTGTTTATACTGAATACAGGCCTTCCCCTGAGGGAAGGCCTTTTTTAACAGGGAGGCCTGCCATATGAACATGTATGATATCATCACAAAGAAGAAGCACGGAGAGACACTGACGGAAGACGAAATCCGTTTTGCCGTAAACGGTTTCACGGACGGATCGATTCCGGATTATCAGATGTCGGCACTTTTGATGGCAATCTGCCTGAAGGGGATGAACGATGCCGAAACGGCAGCCATGACATTTGCCATGAGAGACAGCGGAAGCATTGCTGATCTTTCCGGGATTCCGGGGCTTAAAGCTGATAAACACAGCACCGGTGGTGTCGGAGACAAGGTTTCCCTGCTTGTCGGGCCGATGGTTGCGGCTCTCGGGGTGCCGGTCGCCAAAATGTCCGGCCGCGGCCTCGGACATACAGGCGGCACGATTGATAAGCTCGAAAGTATTCCGGGCTTTTCCGTAACGCTTTCAAACGAACAGTTCATGGAAAATGTAAGGAATGTCGGCCTGGCAATCGTCGGACAGTCGGACGACCTGGCGCCTGCCGATAAGAAAATGTATGCGCTTCGGGACGTTACGGCAACCGTGGACAGCATTCCTTTGATTGCGGCGAGCATCATGAGTAAAAAACTGGCTTCCGGATCGGACGTGATTGTGCTTGATGTTACGATGGGAAGCGGCGCCTTCATGAAAACGCTTCCGGAGGCAATTAAGCTTGCGGAGACGATGGTTAAGATCGGCGAGGCGTCCGGGAAAAAGGTTTATGCCGTCATCACGGATATGAACCAGGTACTCGGAACTTATGTCGGAAATGCACTTGAAGTCAGAGAGGCTGTTTATGCGCTTAGGGGCAATATTGCAGACGATTTAAAGCGTACATGCCTGACAATCGCCGGTTTGATGCTTCTCGGGTGTAAGAAGGCGAAGAGTCTTGAGGAAGCAATGGATGCGCTTGAGGAGGTTCTTAATGACGGCAGGGCATACCGCTCGTTTCTTGCATTTGTCGCGGCACAGGGCGGGGATGTCCGTTATATAGAGAATCCCGAGCTTCTTCCGAAAGCTGCCTGTAAACGCGTTGTAAAAGCGGAAGAGGACGGCTATCTGTTGTCCGTCAATGCAGAGACGATCGGACGCAGTTCCGTAATCCTCGGCGCCGGACGTGAAAAGAAGGGCGACCCGATTGACATGGCTGCCGGAATTGAAAACTATGCTAAAGTGGGGCGTCGGTTTAATACCGGCGACGAACTGTGTGTCCTTTATACAGACCGTGAGGAATCCCTGGATGCCGCGGAGGCACTGTATCGAAGCGCTTTAAGCTTCGGAGCCCTTCCGGTATGTGAGCCGACCACAATATATGGGATTGTGGATGAAAACGGTTTTACCCCGTACAAATACAATAAGTAGTATGTGAAAGGTTTATAATTCCATAGATTTTGTTGACAACCGCTGTCCTTTCGGCTATAATGTATCTGATTGAGGAGGTACTATACCTTGAGTTCTTTTCAGACAGAACATTATACGGTCCGTCTCCCGCATTCGGGATATGAGACGGAACTGCCGAAAAGAACAGCGGTTGTTTCGGATTTGCACAGCAATCGGTTCGGCCCGGACAACCGTCAGCTCATGCACGCCATTTTGAAAGAAAAGCCCGACCTGGTCCTGATTCCCGGAGATTTGATCACGGCGAAAGGAAAGGACAACCGCGTTGCATTTTCCTTCATAAAGGAATTGGCTGCGAATCACCTGAAGACATGCATTTCCTTAGGAAATCATGAGGAGAGGCTCCGCCGCGAGCATCCGGATGCTTTTGAGGCTTTCCGGAATTCCGTAAAGCGGGAAGGGCTGATCCTTCTTGATAACGAATGGTTTTCGTATTCCGAGCATGTCAGAATCGGCGGCCTGACAATTCCGTTTGAATGCTATAACAGGGGAACGAATCAGAGAAAGCTTTCCGAAGAGGAAGTAAAGAAGCTGCTCCCTGCCGAGGAAGGAACCGTCTCAATCGTGATGGCGCACAATCCGGAATTCTTTGATACGTATTGCGGCTGCAATTTGGATTTGATTGTTTCCGGTCATTTGCACGGAGGATTCATCAGACTTCCGTTCGTCGGCGGCCTGATTTCGCCGAGCGGAAGGTTCTTCCCGAAATATGACAACGGAATATACGAAAAGAATGACAGTGTCATGGCGGTATCCAGGGGACTCGGCGACCACGTACCGTTACTGAGAGTTTTGAATAGGCCGGAATTGATGATTCTGCATTTGCAGGGATAGGAGGTAATGATGGATCTTTGATTCAAGCTGGAAGCATTTGAAGGCCCGTTGGATCTGCTTTTACAATTGATTGAGAAGAACAAGGTGAATATCTATGATATTCCGATTGCCATGATTACCGATCAGTACATGGAGGTGCTCAATGAATTAAAGCAGTATCCCATGGACAATATTTCCGAATTTCTTGTTATGGCGGCAACGCTTCTTCGAATCAAATCGCAGATGCTTCTGCCCGTTGAGGTTACCGAAGAGGAAGAAGCCGTCGATCCCCGTACGGAGCTCGTCGAGAGGCTTCTTGAATATAAGATGTACAAATATGCTTCGCTGGAGCTTAAGGACCGTCAGATTGATGCCGCAAGACATCTGTACCGTGCGGAGAAGCTTCCGAAGGAAGTGGCCGGCTATAAGGAAGAAATCGCGGCAGAGGATGTTGTCGGGGATGTTACGCTTAACAGGCTCAATGAGATTTTCCGCGATATCATGAAACGTCAGGACGACCGCGTCGATCCGATCAGAAGCCGTTTCGGCAGAATCGAAAAGGAAGAGGTCAACTTCAAGGAGAAGATTCTCGCGATTCAGCAGTTCGGCCTGAGCCATAAGCGTTTCAGCTTCCGAAGACTCCTTGAGAAGGCCTGCGATAAGATTGAGCTGATTGTAACGTTTCTCGGCATTCTCGAGCTGATTCACATGGGCCGTGTCAGCATCAGGCAGAACCGGCCGTTTGACGATTTTGAAGTGGAATACCTGGCTTCCGATGTCGTTCCCGTGGAAGCTTTCGTATAGGAGTTTATTGTGGACAGAACCGAAATGAAAGCGGCGCTCGAGGCCGTTTTGTTTACGATGGGCGATGCCGTTGAGGAAGAACGGCTGGCTGCCGCCCTTGAGATTTCCGTTCCCGAGCTGACGGAGCTGATGAAGGAACTGACCGAGGATTTTCAGAATTCCGCTCACGGCATCATGATTTCCCGACTCGGAACGAAATACCAGATGTGCACGAAGGCAGAGCATTATCCGACTTTGATTAAGCTTTGCCACATCCCGCAAAAGCATGTATTGACCGATACGCTTCTCGAAACGCTTTCGATCATTGCTTATAAACAGCCCGTTACGAGAATGGAAGTCGAAAACATCCGCGGTGTCCGCTGCGATTACGCGATTAACACGCTGATTGATTACCATTTGATTTGCGAGCTCGGAAGACTGGATGCCCCGGGACGGCCGATTCTGTTCGGCACGACCGATGACTTCTTAAGAAGCTTCGGCGTTTCTTCCCTTGAGGAGCTTCCGATCATCAGTACCGACAAGATGGAGCAATTCCGCGAGGAAGCGGAAGAGGAAGCCGTCATCGGCGTCTGATATGGCATTTTCCACAAGCCGTCACAACCGTGACGGCTTTTTTTCTACCCATGAAGCGGTTGCACTTTCCTTTTCGGTATGATAAAATATAGGATACGGTAAATGTGAAAGGAGCGGCAAAATGAATCTTTCAAAACGCTTTATCCGGGACCTTTCTTTAGACGAAACTTCGTACACGGACGGCTTTTTGTATTACAAAAACGGCCGTGTCATCAGCGCGGAATCCAATAAGGACAAGACGGTCTACCGGTTTGCGGTAAAGGGTAACTATACCTATACCGTTTCGGTGTCTCTTACGGATTCCGACTGCTCCTATACATGCAACTGTTCCGCGGGCATCGGGCATAACGGCGCCTGCAAGCACATCATCGCTTCTTTGCTGTTTCTGTACCATCTGCAGCACACGCCTGCCGCCGGAAGCGAGCAGGATTCCCGTGATATGCGCTCCTCGCAGATTTTGAACTATTATACGGAACTGGACGATTCGTATGTCCGAAACGAAATCTGCCGCATGGTGCCGTATTTTTACTATAACGGCATGTTCCGCACCGACAAGGATTACATCACGATGCGCATTTCGCTTGGTTCGGACCGTCCTTATAAGGTTCAGGCCGTTAAGAAGATGCTCGAAAGCATGCGGGATAACCAGACCTTCATTCTCGGTAAGGATTTTAAATACCGCGGCACGCTGACCGAAATGGACGGCACGTCCGCAAGGCTTACCGCCTATCTGACCGACATTCTGGCTCTTGAGGAGCAGTACGGAATCACGGGCTCGCTGTCGGTGTTCCAAAAGAACGACATCCGCCTTACAAAGCGCATGTTCATGAACGTGCTGCATATTCTTAAGAACCAGCCGTTCACGATTGCCTTAAGCAATAACCGTGTTTTGGAAAATGTGAGGTATAAGGAAGAGAATCCCGTTATATCCTTTGACATCGACGCGCAGGACGACTGTGTTGTCGTTGCCTACGGCGAGAACGGAAGAGTTTACCCGCTTTCGGCTGACGGCGATCTTTTATACTATAACAATAACATTTACCGGCCTGATAAGACGTTTACGAGAAACTATCTGCCGATTTACAACTCCCTTTCGAAGGAGTGCCCGGAGCTCGTATTCCGGGATGATTACGCAAAGAGCTTCTTAAATGATGTTCTTCCGAAGTTAAATGACACGATGAATGTCGAGATTCCGGAGAATCTGAAGGAATACTATCTGACATTCCCGCTTTCCGCGCGGCTGAAGCTTGATTA
>CADBTG010000163.1 GCA_902797475.1 uncultured Lachnospiraceae bacterium
ACCCCTGTAAACAATACAACAGATAAACGAGCATTGCAAGAAGACCTGCGCAAAAAGCCAGCAGCCCGTAAGAAAGGCTTCGCGTGACAAGCTTGGCAGTCTCGCTCATATCATTCAGGCCGCGGTAAATCCGCTCCACGTTGTCCGTGCCTTTTGCCTTCTTTTTGAAAAGACGGGCAAACAGGGCGGAAACACCGTTCAGGAACGTACCCGTGATAATGCTTATGCGCCTTGCCGTGCTGACAGTCGTCTTCTCGCAGACCGGACGCAATGCCGTCCTTCGGACGCCGGTGATGCAAAGCTCGGGGATTCTGTCCGCAAGCCCGCAGATCTGCTTTCCGAACAGATAGATTCCGAGGGAAACCTTCTCCGTTACGGTTTCCGCAATTCTGCAAAAGCCGCCGAGCAGGCCCGGGAGAAGCTTTAAAAGGACCGGACGGTAGAGGCCGTTCTCAAGATCAAGCTTTTTCGGGAAACGGTTGACGTAAACGGTCTCATTTTTCGCAACCCGTTTCGTGATCAGCGGGTTCACGACAAGGAACCAGAGCGCTGCTCCGATGCAAAGGGAAATCAGTCCGCCTTTGAAATTCTCGGCCGTGAAGACGCGGAACGCCTCCTCCGGTGCCCCGAAAACGGTGATGTCGGAAGCCCTGTTTGAAACCGGAAACATGATATATTCCGGCAGTGTTCCGGCGAGATAGATCAAAAGCGCCGGGATGCTTAACAGAATGCGGCAGAACTTTGACAGATACGGCACGCCGCTTCTGTTGAAGGCTTCCACATCCTTTGAAGGCTTTTTAAAGAACAGCACGATGAACAGCTTCAGCATGTAAGCTGCCGTGCATCCGCCCGCAATCAGGAAAAGGATTTCCGTGACGCGGAAGGACATCTCGCCGGTCTCCTTATAGCAGAGCACAAGCGATTCGTGAATCATCGATTTCGATACGAAACCGGAAAAACCGGGCACACCGGCAATGCCGAATGCGCCGGACATGAACAGAAGCATCAGCCACGGCTTGCCTGCACCGAATCCGCGCAATACGTTTAAGTCACGCGACTTCAGATCGTGCACCGCAACGCCGGCGAGCAAAAACAGCAAAAGCTTGAAGAACGAATGGTTCAGCATGTGAAGCACCGTTCCCGAAACGGCAAGCCACTGCTCTTCCTTCAGGATGCACAGAGCCGCTGCACCGCAAAGCATGAAACCGATCTGCGATACCGAAGAGCAGGCAAGAATATGCTTGATGTCGACCGAGAACAGGGCGATGACGGCACCGACCAGCATCGTGCAGACGGCGATAACCATCAAAAAGCGTCCGAATGCTTCGTCTCCGACAAGGAACTGCCCCGTGATCAAAAGCACGCCGAACATGCCGGCCTTCGTCAGAATGCCGGAAAGCAGCGCCGAAGCAGGCGCCGGAGCAACCGGATGCGCCTTCGGAAGCCAGATGTGAAGCGGGAACGCGCCGGCCTTTGCGCCGAAACCGAACAGCAGGCACAAAACGGCCGCGCGGATTTCCGTGCGTTCCTTCCCGGCCCGGATGTAAGCGGCAACCCTGTCGGTATCAAGCGTGCCGGCTCCGTGTGCCAGAAGGAAGATGCCCATCAGCATCACAAGTCCGCCGATGACCGCAACGGCAAGGTATGTCTTCGATGCGCGAACCGCCTCGCGGTCCTCCTCCTGCACGACCCAGACATAGCTGGCAAGCGACATCATCTCAAAGAAGATGAAGGTCGTATACAGGTCCGCGGAAAGAAATACGCCGAGCGTCGAGCCGAGCGTCACGAGCGTATAGCAGAAATATCTGCCCCGGTTCTCCTCCCCGTGCATATACCAAAGCGCGAACAGGCAGGAAACCGTCCAGGCAATCAGCGCGACAAGAACATAAACCGTCCGAAAGCCCGTCATGGAAAATGTCATGCCTTTTCCGCAAATCTTCGAAACGGCAAGCGCGGGAATCCCGTCAACAGGACGGAAGGCATAGAAAGCCGCCAGACCGAGTGTCAGCGGCGAAACAGCCGCAAACACAAGCTCCGAAGCCCGCATCCGTCTTTGATTGTCCTCTTCCCTGCCTGCAAAGAACCGGCAGATCAGTCCGCCGATCATCGGAAGCAGAATCAGAAGAAGCAGTCCCGACTCACCTTTCATAATCATTCCTCAAAACAAGATTTCTATAAACTTCCGGAAGCAATCCTTCCGAGAATTTCGGCCAGCCAGCCGAAGTACAAAGCGCCTGCGGCAACAGCCGCCGTAAGAATCAAAAGCGGAACCGCCATCCGGGCGCCGACCTTTCCTTCCTTCACTTCCGGATCGGGAACGGTCTCTTCCTTTTGCGGCATCCATCCTTTGATGACAAATTCCATGATGTATACAGCCGTCAGCAGGGCGGAAATCATCACCGCCGCAAGACCGAAATAACCGAAGAACGTTCCGTTTTTAACGGCCGCCTTCGCGATATACCATTTGCTGATGAACCCCGGGAAAGGCGGAATGCCGATCAGGGCAATTCCCGAAACCGTGAAGGCCGTCATGACGACAGGCATCTTCGAACCGAGTCCTCCCATTTCCCACAAATACTTTCTGCCGGTTTTCACCATGACCGCGCCGATACAGAAGAACAGAGTGATCTTCATCAGTCCGTGTGACAGCAGGTGAAGCAAAGCCGCCTGCATGCCCTCTTCGCTCATCAGAGCCGCGGCGAAGATGATGTAGGACAGATTGCTGACCGTGGAGTAGGCAAGGCGCCTTTTGACATGCTGCTCGCGAAGCGCTTTGACGGAGCCGTACAGAATCGTCACGCCCGCCACGGTCAAAACGATCTTCTGCGAGACGGTGCCCGAAAGAAACGACGTTCCGAAGCTGTAATAGGTAATGCGAATGATGGCGAACGCGCCCGCCTTAACGACCGCAACCGCATGCAAAAGTGCGGTAACCGGCGTCGGCGCAACCGAAGCCGTCGGCAGCCAGCCGTGCACCGGGAACAGTGCCGCTTTCACGCCGAAACCGAACACGGCAATTGTATAAATCAGTAAAAGAAACGTGCCGTGCTTTTCGATTGCATCCGCCGGCAGAACCCCGCCGAATATGAAGTCCGTCGTGTTGCCGAGCGTCAGAATCGTAATGAACCCCAGAAAGCCGAATGCCGCTCCGCCGAACGAATACCGCATGTACTTTCTCGCCGCCACAACCGATTTATGGTCAAGCTCGTACATGACGAGCGGGATCGTAACAATCGTCAGAAGCTCATAAAACATGTACATCGTCAGAAGGTTTCCGGCGAACGCGATGCCTGCCGTAACGCCGTAGGTCATCGTGTAAAATGCGAAGAACGCGTTTTGCTTTCTGCCTTCAAGATACTCAAACGAATAGAGCACCGCAATCGGCCATAAAAACGCAATCAGTCCGGAAAATACCATGCCGCAGCCGTCTAAGCGGAACCGGATTTCGAGAACGCCTGCCAGCTGCAGTCCGACCTCCCGTGCTCCGGGAGGAAACAGAATCAGTAATCCGATAGCGAGAGACGTCAGGAGGGTCACCGAAAAAACGAAGTACGATCTTCGTTTCGAATCGGTGACAGGATGCAGTCCGAGCGCTGCGCCGCAAATCATCGGCAACAGGATCGGAACAAGAAGAAAATACACACTCATGACGAAATACTCTCCCGTTATTCGGAGTTTCGGTTACTTAAAACAGTCCGGCAACAATTCTTTCGAGGAAATTCGTAAGCGGATCCGGGAATATACCGAGGACAACCGCAAGAATCGCACCGATGATAAGAGGCGGCAGGAGATACATGCTCTTCGGGCACCGCGCCGTCTCCTCTTCGGTCTTGCCGAAGAAGGCATCCGCGGATACGGTCAGAAGGTATCCTGCCGTAAGCAGCGCGCTGATCAGAAGAACCACCGGAACAAGATACATGAATCCCGGAAGTCCGGATTCGATTGCGCCCTCAGCCAGATACCATTTGCTGATGAAGCCCGAAAGCGGCGGAATTCCGACAAGCGCAAGACCTGCAACGGTGAAGCACCGCATCGTGGCGGGCATGATCCGCCCGATTCCCTTCAGTTCGGAAACCGACTTCTTTCCGGTCTGCACGATAATCGCGCCGGCGCACAAAAAGAGAAGGTTCTTAATGACCGAATGAAATACGACATGCATCAAAGCACCGGTAAGCGCCGTTCCCGACAAAAGGTAGATGCCTGTCAGACAGTATGAGGTCTGGCTCACCGTCGAATAAGCAAGCCGCTTCTTCAAAAGCTTCTCGCGGAAAGCGAGCATGGAGCCCATGAAGACCGTAAAAAGCGACAGGCATAAAAGGACGTCCATGACCCAGGTCTCCTGCAAAAACTCCTGACCGACGGAATAGAAAATCACACGTACGGTAAAGAGAATGCCCATCTTCGTGATATTTCCCGACAACAGCGCGGACGCCGGGGAAGGCGCCACGGGATGTGCCTTCGGAAGCCACCCGTGAAGCGGGAACATGCCGGCCTTGCAGGCAAGACCGA
>CADBTG010000164.1 GCA_902797475.1 uncultured Lachnospiraceae bacterium
GAGGCGTCGAATTTTCTTTTTTTTTTTTCTTCGTTCGTGAAGGAACGTACCAAACGGACTGCCTCGATATTCTCCTGAACGGTCAGGGACATGTTACTGTTACAGCCGCGGATTGCGCGGAAGTTCGCGCGTGCCATTTTCCTAAAGCGAAGAAGGGCGACTGCGAAGAACGGCGAAAGAATCAACGGAATGACAAGAAGGGCGTTGTTGATCTGAGCAAGCATGACAATTGCAACAATCAGAACGAAAAGGCTGTCGCAAATGTTCGGAATCATTCTGCAGAACATTTCCTTGAACATGATCGTATCGGAGTTGATCGTCGTGAGAAGCTCGCCCGTGTTGTACTCGGCAATCGTCTCCGAATCCAGTTCCATCAGCTTGTGGAACGTAAGCTCACGAAGATCCGTTTCCAGGGCAAGTCCGAGTTTTTGCAGGATATAGTTTTTCGTATAAACGATGACATCCTTGAAAAGAATCAGGCTCAAAAATACAGCCGCCAAAGTGAAGAACAGCCGCATCGTGTGGATTTCTCCGTACTTGCCGGAAAGCAGGAACGAGAAAACTCCTTTCTCTGCGGGCTTGTCCTTGATGACATGATTGATGAACATTGCCGTCAGAAGCGGAAGCATCAGATCTGCCGTCAATGCCATGAAACTCAACAGCTTTGTCAGAATGTCAAGCGGAAGGTGTCGCTTCCATTGCTTAAAGCCGAATTTAAAAACATCCATGTTCAGTCTCCTCGCTGATATGTCTCATAATGAATCGTTTCTGTCATACATCATATCATATTCCGCCTGCCCGGAAAATGAACTAAACTATCGTTTCAATGCATAATTCCATTCAATTATCCCGGAAAATGCGAAAAAAACCGGCAGAAACAGTCTTTGTTTCCGCCGGTCCGTAATCCGTTTTGCTTATTTGCTTTCCATCCGTGAGGCTTACTGCCTTAATCACTGACGGTAGCGGTTTCGAATCTCTTCAATTACATGTGCCGTGCTCTTCTCAACCGTTCCGTCGCAGAAAGGAGTCTCGAGATTGCCGATTTTGAGAAGCTCAAAATATCCTTTCGTTCCGCCGGCGCGGCAAAGCCTCAGATAATCCTCCCATGCAGCCTTTCTGTCCTGCGTCATGCGGCCGTCGTACTGGAAGGCGCAGGTCTGCGCGAGCGCGTACTCAAGATAATAGAACGGATAAAGGAAGATATGCAGCTTCTGCATCCAGAAACCGCCCTCGGTAAGGAATCGGTTTCCGTCATAGTCACGCCACGGCATGTATTTCTTTTCAATGTTATGCCATACTTTCCGCCAGTCTGCGGGCGTCATGTCCGGATTCTCATACACTTCGTGCTGGAATTCGTCCACACAGACCAGATACGGAATCGTGCAGAGCGCACCCATCAGATGTCCGGTAATATAACGCTCAGTCTTCTCACCGAAGAACAGTTCCATCCACGGATATGCAAAATGCTCCATCGACATCGAATGCGTCTCATTGATTTCCGATGTAGAGCCGGTCAGGGCGGCAATCGGAATGGAGCGCATGGCAAGATATCCCTGGAAAGCATGGCCGGCTTCGTGCGTCAGAACGTCCACATCCGCATCGGTTCCGTTGAAATTGCTGAAGATGAACGGTGCCTTATAAAGAGGCAGCCTCGTCATATATCCGCCCATGTGTTTGCCGGGCTTCGTCTCGAGATCAAATAACTCGTATTTCGTCATGAAATCGAAGAATTCTCCGGTCTCGGGACTCATCTCGCGGTACATCCGGGCAGCCTTTTCGACAAGCTCCTGCGTAGTACCGATCGGAACAGCGTTCCCGTCCGGGAACTTCAGCGGCTCGTCGTAATAGTGCACCGAATCGATGCCGAGAATGCGGCGCTGCGTCTCAACAATCTCATTCACGGCGGGCGTGATGATGGTTCTTACCTGCTCACGGAAACGAGCCGTGTCCTCTTTCGTGTAATCGAAGCGGCCTCTTTCAAGGTAAGCCATGTCGGTATACGTCCGAAAGCCCATCTTCTTCGCTTTTGCGGTACGGATCTTTACAAGCTCCGCATACTGCTCCTCTAAGGTTCCGCTGATCTTCTCATATAAAGCGGCCCACGCTTCGAAGGCTTCCTTCCGCTCTGCGCGGTCGGTGCTGCTCATATGCTTCAAAAGTCCGTAGAAATTGCAGGATTCTCCGCGGAATTCCGTCGTTGCCCCGGCAGTAACCTTCTGATAAGCCTGCCGAAGTTCGCCCTCGCGAATCGTCTCGGGAACAATCCGCTCGTCACTTGTCATCAAATCCGCGTCAAGCCGCCGAAACAGCTGCTGACCGAATTCCGCTTCGAGTTCCCCTCTGAATGCGGAGCCCGTAAGTGCCTTCTCCCAGGTGTTATAAACCGGAATCAGCTGTGCATAGGCTTCCCGAAGCCATGCCATCTCTCCGTCATAGAATTCATCACTCGTATCAATGGTGTTACGGACATGCGCGATCGTGTACATCGTGTCCGCCTGTTCTTCCTTTTCCTGAACCGAAAAATAAGCAGCCCTGACTTCCTCTGCGCTCTTCGCATTCTTCACATTTTCCGTTGCCTCGGCGATGACAGCCTTCAGGGCTTCCATATCCGGGCGGTTATATTCCATCTCACTGAACCGTTTCATGTTCCGTCCTCCGTTCGCTAAGTGTCACGTATGTTACATTCAGGCTGCGAAGCTCCTCGCGCATCCTGCTGACCTTTTCGGCAGGGAATCTACGTCCGATGCAGTCCTCAAGCATGATGACGGAAACACCGGTTTTCGCCGCGCCCTTTGCGGTGGCACCGACGCATCCGCACTCGTCAAGTCCGCACAAAACCACTTCCTCGTAATTCCGCTCTTCCATATGCTTTCGGAAGGCCTTGGCCGTATAGGCATCAGACCGGCTCTTCTCAAAGCAGAGGTCCGACACAACATCAAGCCCGCTGTATAATTCGGCGCCTTCGGTTCCTCTGATGGAAAATCCGACGCCCCACATCAGTTTAGAGAGCACGTGCTTTATATAGATGACGTCGTAGCCTAATCCTTTGTAAAATGCGATGGCCTGATTCACGCTGCCTGTTAAAGCATCCCTGTCATAGCTGAACATCGGCTTTCTCTTATCCCAAAGGTAATCATTTTGCATATCGATGACCAGAAGCGCTTTGCTCATAATGTCAGCCTTTCTTTAACGGTTTTCCTATTCGTTTGGCGAGCCGGATTCCCTTCAGATTCTGCTTATAGTTAAAAATGTAGCGGATGATGAGCAGTCCCTGTGCCGGCAGTCCGATAAAGAAAATGTACCACGGATGAGACACGATCAGGTGCAGATAGATGCAGGTCGTAAAGGACCACACAAATACCGTGGAATAAATGAACAGCAGGATATTCATGGGTTCCTTTCGGTTGAAGAACCAAAGCACCAGCATGCATGCCGGGACACACCAAACGAACAGCTGCCAGACATTAATCTGTCGGGAAAGCTTCAGATACACATAAAGAGCGGTGAAAATAAACCAGATTTCACAACATAAAAAAATCTGAGACAGGATCTTCTGACCGATTCCCCCGTTTTTACCCTGTTCGCTATCCTCCTCATGCGACTCGGTAATTTGAGAAATCGGGACGTCAAAAACCTCGCTGAGCGCGTAGATTGTTTCGAGGTCCGGAACGACCTCTCCCGCCTCCCACCGGGAGATGGCTTTATCGGAATAATTGATCCTTTTGGCCAGTTCTGCCTGCGTCAGATTGTTTTCTTTGCGAAGTCTCAATAGATTTTGTGAAACAATAGCTTTAACATTTTCCATACACTATATCATATCAGCCTCACCCTCGGAAATCAAGTATTTATCGCACATTCCCGCTGTGGTGGAGTCCTCTCCCGCTGTGGTTCGGAAGCATTTTTCAATCCGAGAGTCATACCCCCATCATTATCTTTACATAATGATGGGGGTATGAAACAATGTATGTGACCATTGAAAAGGGGGCATAGACATGCACAAACCGATACCGATTTTTTTCGCCTGCAATGACCGGTATGTTCCGTATCTGGACGTTGCAATTATCTCTCTGATATCCCACGCTTCGCCGGACCGCGAATACCGGATCACCGTCCTTAAGACCGACATAACCGAGCGGAATCAGGCGATTCTTTTAAAGCATGCCAAAGAAAACGTATCCATCGAATTTTACGATGTCCGAAACATGCTTGAGCCGGTGAAGCATAAGCTTCCCGAGATGTTCTATTTCAGCCTTGCCGCATACTACCGTTTCTTTATCGAAACCGCATTTCCGCAGTATGACAAGGCAATCTACCTCGACTGCGACGTGGTCCTGTTAAATGACATTGCTAAGCTTTACGATACGGACGTCACGGGTTACCTCGTCGGTGCCGTGTATGAGCAGAATACGGACCGCAGTCCTGCGTTTACGAATTACGTCGAAGATATCATCGGCATTCCCTACAATACTTACTTCAACTCCGGCGTGATGGTTATGAACCTGGCGGAATTCCGAAAGAACAAGGTTCAGGAGAAGTTCCTCTGGATGCTCGGCGAGTACCATTTTGACTCTTTGGCGCCCGATCAGGAATATCTCAATGTCATTTGCCACGGGAAGGTTAAGTACCTGCCGACCGGCTGGAACAAGCACAGTTTCCCGGAGCCGCCGGAGGGCGAACTCAATCTGTGCCATTTTGCACTGTCCAACAAGCCGTGGCACTATCCGGAAACGATCAACGGCGAATACTTCTGGAAGTATGCCGAGAAAAGTGAATTCTATCCTGCGCTTCGTGAGACGCTGAATAACTATTCCGATGCTGACCGGAAGCGGGATTACGATTCGTTCCTGGAGCTTTTGGGCAGCATTGAAAAAATCAAGACAAGCGACCGGACGTTTAGGAAGCTTTGGTTTAAGAATGAGGTATGTCATGGCTAGAGAAGACCGGCTCAGAGTATTGGCGCGCATTAAGGAATATGAAGAACAGGGGCGCTTCAACGACGATGTTGAAGAAGACGATCCCTGCGCCCCGATTCAGCCCGATGAGGTGGATTACGTCAACAAAAAGCTTTCGAACAAATTCATGACACGTGTCGCGAACTTTCTCGGCAAATCTTTTTTCGAGAATATGATCCGGCATAAGAAGCTGATCATCAAAGAAGTACGGGACATAGAAAATGCCACAGCCGTTAGGGGCGGGGCAATTGTCACAAGCAACCATTTTCATCTGAGTGACAATTATGCCGTTTACAAGACAATTAAGCCTGCGCTAAAAAAACGTCATTACCTTTATAAGGTGATTAAGGAGAGCAATTACACCAACTTCAAGGGTCCCGTCAGGATCATGATGCGTCACGCAAATACGCTTCCGCTCAGCTCCAGTCATGCAACCATGCGGAAATTCTTCTCAGGCATGAAGACTCTTCTGGACCGCGGTGAGAAGATCCTGATCTACCCCGAGCAGGCAATGTGGTTTAACTACAGGATGCCCCGGCCACTTAAGCCCGGAGCCTTCAAATTTGCCGCCAAGTTTAACGTTCCGGTCATCCCGGTGTTCATCTGCATGAAGGATTCCGACGTGCTCGACGATGACGGCTTCCCGGTTCAGGAACTTTACGTACATTACCTTCCTGCCATTTATCCCGACAGCAGTCTTACGGTCAACGAGAATGCCAAGCGGATGATGGAACAAAACCACGCGCTATGGGTCGGTGTTTACGAAAAGTTCTACGGGGAAAAGCTGCCGGACTTTTTGCAATAATGTAAAGAAATCCCTGCAAGCCGCTTTATCACACGGTTTGCAGGGATTTGTGTTTTCTTTTTTCAAACTCTTCCACGGTCAGTTCATTGGCGCATCTGGCCTTGGGGCTTAATTCAATTTCATCCCCGGTCTTATTCGAACTCAATTGTTCCCGGCGGTTTGCTCGTCAGGTCATAGAATACGCGGTTCACGCCGCGGACTTCCTTGATGATGCGGGTCATGACCGTGTCGAGCACGTCGTACGGAATGCGCGCCATCTCGGCCGTCATAAAATCGGTCGTCTTCACGGCGCGAAGCGCAACCGCATGGTCGTACGTACGCTCATCGCCCATGACGCCGACGGAGCGAACGTTCGTGAGCGCCGCATAGTACTGGTCCGGCTTCCACGAAGCAACCTCGCCGGTCTGCTTCGTATGCTCGGCGAGCGCTTTGCCGACTTCCTCGCGGAAAATGTAATCCGCATCCTGTACGATGCGCACCTTGTCCTCCGTGATATCGCCGATGA
>CADBTG010000165.1 GCA_902797475.1 uncultured Lachnospiraceae bacterium
AGGTGGAATTCTGCCGGAATCAGGGAGACTTCGCAGTAATCAAGTGAAATTCTGCCGCGTGTAGGGAAGGTTTTGTTGTGATTAGGAGAGTTCTTGCTGTGATTAGGTGAGACTTCGCAGTAATCAAGTGTGTCTCTGCGTTCATTTTGCGGACTACTTTTGCGCGAAATCCCACTGAATTATATTGCTACAAACTTTCGTAGGAAAGAAAAATACCATATTGCATACGAAATCATTTTGGTTGGAATTATAGTATGTAGGGGGTGTCATACGGAATCAAAGTTCAAGTCTAAACCGTGGGTAAATGACAGGTCCAGGTGCATACGGAATTCAGTGAATAGAAAGAAAAGTAGGAAGTAAGAATTAAGAAATCATACGAAATAACGCCAACGAAAAAATCAGTGGGCATGAAAGCCCACGGAACTTTTAGTTTCAGGAGATTAGTGGGTAGTCCAAGCCCCAGCTGCGCCTACAACAAGAAGCCCCACCTGCGCCTACAGTAAGAAGCTCTGCCCCTACGCCTCCACTAGCGGGCGGCTTCCTTGGTCAATCTCCAGAGTGTTTTCATTTCGTCCTCCTGTAGTCCTGATAATGAAAGTATAATACATGGCGTTTTTCTCGGGAATGGATAATGTTTGCCTGTTTTTGCATAACCGCGCAATACTGTTGCGGGTTTGTTTTTCTCGGAAAATGTGATATAATAAAACACTACAAAACAACGGGGGAACGGCGATGGACAGGATCCTGATTGTAGACGATGACAACAGCATCAATCTGATGCTTAAGGAGGCGTTAGAGCGCGAAGGATTTGCCTGCGGGCAGGCGTATTCGGGCTCGGAGTGCATTCTGATGCTTCGGGTGGAGCATTTTGACCTGGTCCTTTTGGACCTTTCGCTGCCCGGGAAGACCGGCGAAGAGGTGCTTCGCGAGATCAGGGAGAACGGGAATCACATGCCGGTCATTGTCGTGAGCGCCAAGGACGATTTGGATTCCAAGGTGGATGTGTTGAGCATCGGCGCGGACGATTATGTGACGAAACCGTTTGAAATCAAGGAAGTGACGGCGCGCATCCGCGTACAGCTTCGAAAACTTGCTGACGCGAAGACAGAGACAAAGGATCAGATATCCTACGGCGGCATTGTGCTTGACCGGGAGCGGTTCATCGTGACGGCGGACGGAAAGGATGTGCCGAAGCTGACAAGACAGGAATTCCGGATTTTAGAGTTGCTTGTGCAGAATCCGTCGCGTGTATTTTCCAAGGATGCCATTTACGAATATGCCTGGCAGGAGCCTTATGTGGGCGAGACGAAGACGCTCGACGTGCACATGAGCAACCTTCGCAAAAAGCTGAAGGCGGCCAATGACCGGGAATACATAGAAACCATCTGGGGAATCGGGTACCGGATGCTTTAAAACTTCTTTACTTTTTCTTTACTTTTGATTCGCGATGTCTTAGGAAATGCGGGTTATGATGATGTCATCAGAAAGAAACACGGCAGGGGAAATGAGCCGTGCGTGAAAAGGGCGGCTGACGCCCCGAAGAAAACGGAGGATTAAGATGAGTGAAATCATACTTCGCACGAAGGGACTTAGAAAAGTCTACGGAAAGCAGGCCGCGGTGGACGGCATCGACCTTGTTGTCGAGCGCGGTTCCATTTACGGACTGATCGGAAAGAACGGCGCGGGCAAGACGACAACGCTTAAGATGATCGGAGGCCTGGCAGCACCGACATCGGGTTCGCTGGAACTGTTCGGAAAGACCGGCTCGGAGCTCGGCATGGTGAGAAACCGTGTGAGCTGCCTGATTGAAGATCCGGGTCTTTACGGCAACATGACCGCGGAACAGAACATGCTCGCAAAATGCCTCATGTTCGGAATCAAGGATAAGAAATATGTCAGCGATCTGCTCGCTCTTGTAGGGCTTAGCAATGTCGGGAAGAAGAAAACAAAGCAGTTTTCCCTCGGCATGCGCCAGCGTCTCGGCATTGCACTTGCCATGGTCGGAGAGCCGGACGTTTTGGTACTCGATGAGCCGATTAACGGCCTTGATCCCGAAGGCATTGTGGAGGTTCGGGAAACACTTATTTCGATCGCGAAGGACAAAGGAATTACCATTATCATTTCAAGCCATATCTTAGAGGAACTCTCAAAGGTGGCAACGCACTACGGCATCATGCATAAAGGTCATCTCGTTGATCAGATGACAGCAGAGGAATTACAGGACCGCTGCAGCATGCGTATCGAGATTGTCACAAATCAGCCGGACAAGGCAAGCACGGTGCTTGACGGACTCGGAATCACGAACTACAAGGTTGTGGACCGTGAGACCATCAATGTCATGGAACGGCTGGATGACGTTGCTTACATCAATCGCGAACTGAACGCTGCCGGCATTCTGGTCAGCAAGATTGCAGTCAACAATGAGAGCCTCGAGTCTTTCTTCCTCGGAATTACGGAAGACTGAGAAATGTGCGGAAAGGAATGGTAAATACTATGTTTAATATGATTCGCAGCGACTTCTACCGTATGGTGCGGATGAAGAGCTTTTATATCATCATGATCATTATCGTTGCCATGAATATTGCTTCTTTTGTGGCTTCGAAAGCGGTTCAGAACGATGAAGCCTATATGGAGTACCTTGAGAAAACAGCGGACCAGCAGGAAGAGGCCGGCGCTTCGGACATCGGCATGAGCATTATGATTAAGGCGGAGCCGGACGGTAAATTTGAACTGTACACGCTTTGCAAGTCGTTTTTGGGCGGTTATATGGGGCTTTTGTTCCTCGGAATTTTCGTCGTGATCTTCGCCTCGGCCGATTTCAATAACGGCTACATCAAGAACTACGGAGGCCAGTTACGGTTCCGTACGAGGGTTATGTGTTCCAAGAGCGTCTGCCTTGTGGCATACACCTTCATCCTGTTTGCTTCGATTATTCTTTCTTCCTGCCTCGGTATCTGGTTAGACGGAGCGGGAATCAAGGTTTCGGATGCCGGCAAGCTTGTAGACTTTCTTTCCGTGCAATTCCTGCTTCACGTCGCATTTGCCACAATCATTACGGCAATCTGCGTGATCGTAAGAAGCAACCTGATTGCCATGGCGCTGTGCGGCTGCATCGCGATGAACATCCTCCGCGTCTTTTACGGATTTGCGGA
>CADBTG010000166.1 GCA_902797475.1 uncultured Lachnospiraceae bacterium
ATAATCAAGCCCGATCTCACCGATTGCGATGATCCGTTCCTGCTTCGCCATCTGCCGAAGCTCCTCGATGCACGTTTCGTCAAAATCGGGTGCCCCGTCCGGGTGCACGCCGACGGCGCCGTACAAAAACGGATACTTCTTAACAAGCGAAACCGTATTGCGGCAGCCCTTCATTTCCGCGCCGACATTGATGATGTGCCCGATTCCGTGCTCTCGCATCGATAATAGAAGCGCTTCCCGGTCCTCGTCAAATCTCGCGTCGTCATAGTGTGCATGTGTGTCAAATATCATAGTCAGTCCTTAAAGCAAGTCTTACTGTCATTTTTCTCTGAGATCGTACTCGGTAGCGAATTTCTCGGGAATGGCAAGCGGGATGTATTTCATTTCATCGGTGACGGTCTTATTTAAACCGTCAGTGATTTCAATTGTTCGAAGAGCATTTCCGTAAGAATCATATTCGCTGTAAGTAACAGGGTTCGCATTTCCCACGCTGTCACATATCGATTTTTCCGTTATATGACCATCGGAATCGTATTTCTTCTCCAAAACGTATTGTATCTTTCCGTTTTCATCCTTGGATGTGTATTTCACCCCAACTTCATATTCTCCTATGTATTCTAGTTCCCACTCATCCCAAGTAACAATTACACCGTTTTTGACAGAAATATACTTTGTGGGGTTTCCCTTTTCATCGTATTCACACACCAAATCGTCGCCTTCGTGCATAACGCTTCCATCCATATTATAGTCAGTTTCATGCACTATATTTCCATATTCATCATATTCCCGCTTTTCAAAGAGATGGCGGTTTCCTTCGCCATCATAACGGAATAAATTGCTCTCCGTCTCGGAAAGAAAAACCTCTTCGCTGGTCTTTTTCCCTGAGTTTTCATAGATGGTGCGTCTTAGTTTTTGTCCTGATTTTCCGTAAAGATACACGGTTCTGTCCACATTTGTTCTGATTTCTGTAAGCCTTCCGTTGTCATCATATATTCGTTCTTCCAAAGCGATATCATGCCCGGCAACAGTATTCCGCCTTTCCGTCATGTCTCCGTTTTCGTTGTATAAAGCCGTATACTCCACATCATAGTCATAATCATAATAGTTTGTGGATTCTTTTCTGATTATCCCGCGTTCATCATACTCATAGGTAGTCAACTCGGATTTCTTCCATTCGTCAACCATATAGTATTTTGTACAGGATTTTGTTCTTCCCTCCTCGTCATAGGTATAGATATTCCTTCTTTGCCGAACAGGCCCATCATCATAATATCTGATCTCGGCTGTACACAAGCCGTTTTCATCATACTCACGACTGAATTCCAATGCTCTTTCTCCGTTCGGACCAATACTGTAATGCTCCGTTTTTCGAAACACCAGCACATATCCCTTCGGAACCTCCGGAATCTGATACTCTTCGGCGGTCACGTTTTTTCCGTTCGCCTTACCCTTGGAACTCTTCTTACCGTCAGACTTCTTGCCATTTTTCAGAACCCCGACAATCAAAAACACCCATGCAAGCAAAACAAGCGTTAGAACCACTGCTCCCGCAATCAGGAATGTCTTCCGCCTGAGCGTTATTCTTCCCCTGTTATCCGTTTTCTTCATCTATCCCCCGCGTATATATTTTCCTATTGATCCAGGTGTCTTCTGAGATCGTACTCGGTAGCGAATTTCTCGGGAATGGCAAGCGGGATGTACCGGTACTCGCTCGTAGGATACTCTGTCCCGTCGTTTTTCCTCGTAATGACTTTTACGGGGTTCCCGTACTCGTCATATTCACTGAAGATGCAGGCAGTTTGTACATTCCCCGCTCCGTCATACTCCGTTCTTTTCGTGGTGTATATGCCCTGGATGTATTCCTCTTCCGTAACTTTTATGATGTTACCGTCCCGGTCCTTCTCGGTCTTCTTCATCCCTTCTCTGTTATTCCTCGGACCCTTATATTCATATTCCACCCAGTATAAAAAGTCACCTTCCACATATAGGATGTGTTTCCTGACCTGCCCCTCTTCGTCATATTCTTTCCGTTCATCGTCCGCTACACTTCCGTCCGTCGCATAGTTAATTCGATGGATTCTGTTTCCCCGTTCATCGTATTCGAAACGGGTCCACAAATACGACTCCCCATCCACATAGCGATATTCTTCACTTTCCCGCGCGGAAACGAAGATTTCCTCCTGATTCATTTCGCCCATATACCAGTACTCTGTTGTCTTCCTGCGATTGGAGGAATCATAGAAATATACGAATTCACCGCCGTTGTCATAAACCTTTTGCAGCAGTCCGTCGGGCGAATAGATTTCCTCATAGGATTCCACGACTTCGCCGTTGATTATGCTTTCCGACTTCAGAAGATGTCCGTCTTCCCTGTAGACAGTTGTACTGTTTACTTCCTTCCCGTCTTCATCAGCCCGTCTGGTGTATTTCTTGGTTTTGGCTTCATCGTTGTATTCAATGCTTTCCTCGCTTTGCTCAACCCACTCCTGATCCCAGATGTAACCTCTGCAGACTGTCTTTCTGCCTTCCGAATCATATTCGTAAACATACTTTGTTTTTTGGGTTCCGTCGCTTCGATAATACAAGGTAACAGTGAGGAGACCGTTCTCATCATACTCATGCTTCGAGAACAGATACTTATTGCCGTCCATGTCGTACTCATAATGAGCGGCCGGCCGGAACACAAGCACACTGCCATCCGGCACCTTGGGAATCTGATATTCTTCGGGCTCCTGCCCTAATGTGTCCTCATTTTTCTTCGGATTCTTCTTATCGGATTTTTTGCCGAAAACCCCGGCAATCAGCAGCACCCAGGCAACCACAACCAGCGCAAGGGCCACGCCCCCGACAGCTAAAAACGTCTTCCTGCGAAGCGTAAAGCTTCCCCTGTTGTCCATTCTTTTCATCTCCCCCACCCCTATAAAATTATGATTCTTCTATCGCGTATTTCTTATCAAATGCGTCATAAATCCGGTTGAAATCCAGGTTGCCGAACTTCACGCCGCTTAAGTATTCGTGCGTGTCGAAAGCTCCCTTATCCACTTCGATGACCGCCACGGCGATGTTGCTGCAATGGTCGGAAATTCGCTTGAAATTCGTCAGCATATCGGACAGAATGAAGCCCATCTCAATCGAGCAGCCGCCCTTTTGCAGTCTCGCAATATGATTGGTTTTAATCGTGGTCGTCAGCTTATCGATAACCTGCTCCAAAGGCTCCACGCGGAAAGCAAGTTCCGGATCCGCCGTCACGTAGCACTCATGCGTCATCGTCAGAATCTCACGAATCGCATCCGAGAGCACATCGATTTCCTTCTTCGCGGCCGGGGTAAAGGAAAGGCCTTTCCGGTTAATCTCCGAAGCCGCGTAAAAAAGGTTAACGGCATGGTCGCCGAGTCGCTCGAAATCGCCGATGGTATGTAAGATTTTCGAAATCACACGGCTGTCCTGCGCGGAAACCGCCATCGGGGAAAGCTTCACGAGATAGGTCCCGAGCCGGTCTTCATAGCGGTCCAGCTTGTCCTCGACTTCTTTAATCTTCGAGACGGCCTCCTCGTCGAAATTGTCGAACAGGGAAAGGGCTGTCATCAGATTTTCCTCGGCCAGTCTTGCCATATGTCCCGAAATGTTGTTACACTCGGAAATCGCGATGGACGGGGAACGAAGCAGACGTTCGTCGAGCCACTTCAAATCGTCCTCGGTCTCTTCCTCCTTCTTCTCCTTCTCGCGAACGATGGCCTCCGTCAGCCGCACAAGCGGTTTCGTGAACGGGATCAAAAGGATTGTTGTCAGGATGTTAAATGCGGTATGAACGGTCGCAATGCCGACTCCGTTGATCGGTTTTGCCGTCAGATCATTAAAGAACAGTTTGCTCAAAACGACAAATACGATCAGCCAGAAGGCCGCGCCGATGATTTTGATCATCACATGCACAACCGCAACGCGCTTTGCCTTGGTCTCGGTTCCGATGCACGAAATCAGGGACGTCGCGCAGGTACCGATGTTCAGGCCCATGATGATCGGAATCGCCATCTGGAACGTAATGCCGGTTCCGGAGATGGCAAATGACATGAGAATCGCTATCGTGGCCGCTGAACTCTGAATGATTGCCGTCAGCACAATTCCGATCAGAAGGCCGAACAGCGGATTGTTGAAATGCACGAGCAGGTTTTTAAACCAGGCCGTCTGCGCGAGCGGGCTGACGGAATCCTTCATCATCGTCATGCCCTGCATCAAAACGGCAAATCCGACGAAAACCGTACCGATGCTGATGCGTCGGTCCTTCTTACTGAGCATCATCATGCCGATACCGATCAGCGCAAGAATCGGGGAGAAGACCTCCGGTCTTAAAATCATCAGATACCAGCGACTCGAATTGATGCCGGACAGCGTCAAAAGCCAGCCGGTAAACGTCGTTCCGATGTTGGCACCGAAGATAACGCTTATGGTCTGCTCAAAAAGCATGATGCCCGAGTTAACAAGTCCGACCAGCATAACGGTTGTTGCCGAACTCGACTGCATCGCAATCGTAATGCCGATTCCGAGTATCATCGAAAGCATCGGTTTTGAGGTCACTTTTCGGAGCGTGTTCTCGAGTTTACCGCCTGCCATCTTCTCAAGACTCTGTGACATGACCTTCATGCCGAACAGAAAGAAAACCAGTCCTCCGATCAGCATGACCGCATTTTCAAAATAATTCATAATAAGCCTCCACGACTTTTTTATCCTCTAGGCGCGAATGCAATATCCGACGCCGCGAATCGTCTCTACACACTGCCCCGCCGCTCCGAGTTTTGAACGAAGCGTGCGGATATGAACATCTACGGTTCTGCTCTCCCCGTCGGAGTAGCCCCAGACTTCCGTAAGAAGGCGTTCTCTGGAGACCACCGTTCCGCCGCTTCGAAGAAGATACAGCAGGATGTCAAATTCCTTTTTGGTCAGTGTAACCGGCTCATCATTGACGGTTACAAGGCGCGAGCCCGCATGTACATAAAGCGGTCCGACGCGGAATTCCGAAACCTCGGTCCCGGGATAGGCTCTTCGAAGAAGCGCCCTGACGCGTGCCGTAAACTCCCGGATTCCAATCGGCTTGCTCATGCAGTCATCCGCGCCGGCATCCAAAAGCGCAACACGGTCTGCCTCCTCCGCAAGACCGGTCAGAACGATTACCGGCAGATTGCCCGCAACCCGCATGTCCCGAAGCCTGCGAAGCAGGGAAAGCGAATCTCCCTCCGAAGGAATCGCGCCGAAAACAACCAGTTGCGGAAGATTCTCCTCGATTGCCTGAAAGAATTCCGATGCCTTCGAATACGACTCCGTCACGATTCCGAAACGGCCGAGCGCTTCCGTCACGGCGTTGCAGATTTTTGCATCATCCTCAAAGAGATAAACCATGCCTTCCTCCCGCAAAACTTGCTTCTTTCATTATATCAGCAAAGCATGAATATTTCCACCAATTTTACCTTTTCATTTACCCCGGAATCGTCTATAATTGGGTTAACTATTGCGAAACGGAGCCGTTTACATGAGAAAACTGTTGCGTTATATGAAGGGATACCGGAAGAAGGCCCTGCTTGCACCGCTTTTTAAGCTTCTTGAGGCTTCCATGGAACTTTGCGTTCCCCTGATTGTAAAGGCCATCATCGACCGCGGAATCGGGCAGGAAGACCGGCCTTTTTTGATTAAAATGACACTTTTGATGGTGCTGTTCGGCCTGCTCGGATACGGGTTTGCGCTTTGCGCCCAGTATTTCGCCGCCAAGGTTGCAACCGAATTCACCGGGCGTGTCCGCTATGCCCTTTTTGACCACATCCAGTCGCTTTCCTACTCCGATCTCGACCGGCTCGGAACAGCAACGTTAATTACGAGAATGACAAGCGATACGGTGCAGATTCAAAACGGCGTAAACCTGACGCTTCGGCTTCTGCTCCGTTCCCCGTTCATCGTCTTCGGAGCGCTGATTATGGCATTTCTCGTTGATCCGAAGGCGGCGGTCGTATTTGCCGTCATCATACCGATTCTCTGCGTCGTCGTGTTCGGCATCATGCTGATTACGATTCCGCTTTACAGACGCGTGCAGAACCGCCTCGACGCCGTGCTCTCGAAGACCCGTGAACACCTCGCCGGCATCCGCGTGCTTCGCGCCTTTTGTAAGGAAGAAGCCGAGCGGCAGAGCTTTAAAGAGAGGCATAAGGAGCTCACACGCGAGCAGCTTCTCGTCGGCCGCATCTCCGCTTTGATGAACCCTCTTACCTACGTTCTCATCAATCTCGCGCTGCTCGTGCTGATTTACGTCGGCGCGCTCCGGGTTGACCTCGGCATCATCACGCAGGGCGCCGTCATCGCGCTGACCAACTATATGTCCCAGATCCTGGTTGAGCTCATCAAGATGGCCAACCTGATCATCACGCTGACCAAATCAATCGCAGGCGGGAACCGCGTCCAAAGCGTCTTCGAAGTGACAAATACGATGGCTGACGGCACGAAAACCGAAGGCATCGCGGGTGCTCCTGCCGTTGAATTCCGAAACGTTTCCTTTAGCTATCACGGCTCTTCCGCAGAGTCCTTAAGCAACATCAGCTTCACCCTGATGCCCGGCGAGTCGCTCGGTGTCATCGGCGGCACCGGTTCCGGCAAATCCACGCTTGTCCAGCTGATTTCCCGCTATTACGATGTCACGGACGGCGAGGTTTTGGTCGACGGCGTGCCGGTTAAGGAGTGGAGCCTGAAGAGCCTCCGCAGGCGCATCGGTGATGTGCCGCAGAAGGCCGTTCTGTTCTCCGGAACCGTCCGTTCCAACCTGCAGTGGGGTTCCCTTGATGCAACAACAGAAGACATGATGGCCGCCCTTAAGGCCGCGCAGGCGGAAGCCTTTGTTTCCGAAAAGCCCGAAGGGCTTGATGCCCCGGTAAGCGCCGGCGGAACCAATTTCTCGGGCGGACAGCGCCAGCGTCTCACAGTTGCAAGAGCCCTCGTCGGTTCTCCCGAAATTCTTGTCCTCGACGACAGCGCATCGGCGCTTGATTACGGCACGGATGCCGCCATGCGAAAAGCCCTTTCGGCTCTCCCGCAGAAACCGGCCCGCATCATCGTGTCGCAGCGTACCGTTTCGCTTGCCGACTGTAACCGCATCCTCGTGCTCGACGACGGCAATGCCGCCGGCTACGGCACGCACGACGAACTGCTGAAGTCCTGTAAGGAGTACGAAGAAATCTACCGCTCCCAGGCCTCCGGCTCGGAAGGAGGCGCGGCATGAAAAAGGATATGATTAAGGGATTGCGTCTCCATTTTCCTCGGAAGGAGGTGCTTGCGGCATGAAGAAAGATACCGTTAAACGCCTGCTCCGCTATATCGGACGCCAGAAGGGGCTGCTTTTTCTGTCTCTGCTGCTTTCCGCCGTTTCCGTCATCTGCTCTTTGATGATCCCGATTCTTGTCGGCGACGCTGTCGACGTCATCATCGGCGAGGGAAATGTCGACTTCGATGCCCTGAAAACGATACTATTTAAGGGTGCCGTTCTGATTGCCGTCGCTGCCGTGGCGACCTGGGTTACGGCAACGATTAACAACGCCATCACCTTCCGGATCGTCCGCGAGGTTCGTGAGGAACTGTTCGCCAAGATTACCCGCGTGCCGGTTTCCTACATCGACTCGCGTGACAACGGCGACCTTGTGAGCCGCATGATTTCCGATGTGGATCAGTTCTCCGACGGACTGCTGATGGGATTTTCCCAGTTCTTTACGGGCATCGTGACGATTATCGGAACTCTTGTCTGCATGCTGATTAAGAGCCCGGTCATCGCACTCGTGGTTGTTGTTCTGACGCCTGCCTCGCTGTTTCTTGCGAAGTTCATCGCCGGAAAGACCTACCATCTGTTCCGCGCGCAGGCCAAGGTTCGAAGCGAACAGACCGGCCTGATTGACGAAATGATCGGAAACCGCAAGGTTGTGACCGCTTTCTCGCACGAAGACGAGTCGCTCGCTGCGTTCGGTGAGGTCAATGACCGCCTGACGCAGGCCTCCCTGAAGGCTACCTTCTTCTCGTCCTTAACGAACCCGAGCACCCGTATCATCAACAATACCGTTTACGCGGTTGTCACGATGGTCGGTGCCTTCCTTGTGCTCGCCGGACGGCTCACGGTCGGAAGCCTCTCTGCTTTGCTCGGTTACGCCGGACAGTATGCGAAGCCGTTCAACGAAATCTCCGGCGTCATCACGGAGCTGCAGAACGCGCTCGCCTGCGCAGGACGTGTCTTCGAAGTGCTTGATTACAAGTGGGAAGAGCCCGCTTTGGAGGATGTCACCGATTTCGTTCCGAAGGGACGCGTAACGGCGGAGCACGTCGCATTTTCCTACAGGCCGGAAAGACCTCTGATCCGCGATTTGAATATCGATGTGAAGCCCGGCGCGAAGATTGCCCTGGTCGGCCCGACCGGCTGCGGCAAAACGACGATGATTAACCTTCTGATGCGCTTCTACGACGTCAATTCCGGCGTTCTGTCGGTTGACGGCACAGACATCCGCCGCGTGCCGAAATCCGTGCTCCGTAAGCAATTCGGCATGGTTTTGCAGGACACCTGGCTGATGGAGGGAAGCATCCGCGACAACATCCGCATGGGCAAGCCCGACGCCACCGACGAGGAAATCCTCGCCGCCGCCAAGTCAAGCCATGCGCACAGCTTCATCCGCCGTCTGCCCGAGGGCTACGATACGGTTCTCACCTCCGGCGGCGACCGACTTTCCGCCGGTCAGAAACAGCTTCTGTGCATCGCCAGAGTCATGCTTTGCCTCCCGCCGATGCTGATCCTTGACGAGGCGACTTCGTCCATTGATACCCGGACCGAACTGAAGATTCAGGACGCGTTCACGACCATGATGCAGGGCCGCACGACCTTCATCGTCGCGCACCGCCTGTCGACCATCCGAAACGCCGACTGCATCCTCGTCATGAAGGACGGCGACATCATCGAGCAGGGCACCCACGACGAACTCATGCAAAAGGGCGGCTTCTACAAAGAGCTCGTGCTCGCAGGCCAGAACGGCTAGGGACGGATGGGCGCTTGGGAACAGGTGCAGGGGTTCACTCCGGGCAGAACGGGTAAGAAAGGCTTGCCTTCCCCTCCGAAATATCATATAATAAACTTTATCAGTGATTCCGCCGCATTGGACGGCCGGCACAAACAGTGAAAATACGAGAAGGAGAAACCAGTATGGACCAGAATCAGATTGAGGGCAACAGCGCAGTATTGGCTGTATGCGGCCGCAAAAAGAACGATAAGAATCCGGTGGTCTTCTATCCCGACCGGATGACCTTCAACGGAGAAACCATTCTCTACAGCGACGTGGAAGTCATCAATATCTACGCCTCTTCCACGGAATACAATTTCATTTTCGAAAACTACTCCGGCTTCATAAAGATTAAGCTTCGCGACGGCAGAAAACTGAAGTGGAAGGTCGGCGGCAACGCCCTTTTCGGCATTGGCAAAGTCAAAGTCAAGAAGGAATACTTCGCAGCCATGTATGAGGCGTGCCTTGCCACATTTGTCAAGACCCGTGCGGCTTCCTATCTGAACGACATCCGCCTCGGCGGCACCGTTACGATTGCGCACCTGTCGATTAACGCGCACGAGATCACCGGCAAATCCGGTCTGAAGACCATCACGCTTCCGTTCTCCGAACTCGGCGGCGCAGAACTCTCCGGCGGCTACGTAAGAATCAACCGAATCGGCAAGCATCTTGCCGCTTTCAACACCTCGACGACCAATCAGGACAATGCCATCTGCCTGCTCTTCATCGTCAATTCCCTGGTGGCCGGCAACGCCAAAGAAGCTGCTGTCGCTCCCGCTGAGACCCCTGCCGAATAAGCCCGGGCAGGTGGAAAATGGGACGGAAAATTGAAGGTTGAGGATGCTCCCGGTAAGGCGCCGAAGCGATACAGAAAAGATTGCCTCCGGCTCCCTGAGGCGCCCAAACTCAATTACCCTTACCTGAATAATTGAATATGTTTAGCAAGTAAAACGGATGTCGCCCCTGTGGGCGGCATCCGTTGTTGTTTTGGGGCCGGCTCGGCAAACGTCTCCTGTGCTCATTTTTGGAGGCCTTCCGGCTCGGCAAGCGTCTCCTGTACTTGTTATCTGAGGCCTTCCGGCCCGGTAATCATCTCCTCTGCTCGTTATCTGAGGCCTTCCTACTCAGCAAGCGTCTCCTGTGCTCATTTTTCGGGCTGTCCTGGCGCGGGGTTCCTACACTTTTGCTTGAAATGGAAATTTCGTGGGTAGAGAAATCAAAGAAATACCAACTATTTCCGGATAGTGAAAAGTTTCGTAGGTAGGGGGTATCCCATGAATTTTCAGGTAAGGAGTATTTCGTGGGTAAATAACAGCTCCCGGTTCATACTCTTTTTCAGAAACTAAAGAAACCGTATGCAACGGCAAAATCCAGTTCCCACTAAAACAGCTGAAATTAAAGAAACCGTATGCAACGGCGAAATTCAACTTCTACTAAAACAACAGAAATGAGAATTCCGTATGACCGAATCGGGCGGAATTGCCCACGAAATTTCAGATGGTAATATTTCAGTGGGACAATCCCGCCGCCACTCCCCCACAAAAAACCCGGCGCACTGACGTTTGTCAGTGCGCCGGGATGAATTCATTTCAATTTCGAAAGCCTTTATCTTATCTTCCGCAGATAGTTGCCCAGATGGTCTTGAGCGTGAGCTTCTGACCGGTGTGGAGCACGAGGCCGCGGTAGATGCGGGCTGCAAGGAAGATTAACAGGAGTGCTACAAGCGTTACTTCCACGCAGACGATTGCTCCGCCGACAAGGTTCATGTTACCGGTAAGAACATCAACCGGAACGCAGAACGGCGCTGTGAACGGAATGAACCGAAGCACGCGGAGGAGATTTTCCGCCTCCGTCAGGGAAGCAAAGTAAGTAATAAGCCAGAAGACAATCAGCGGGAAGACAAATGTGCTGCTCGCCGAGGAAGTCTCCTCAGGCTTCGAAACAAAGCTGCCGCCCAATGCTGCAAGCGCAAAGTAGATGAACACGCCGAAGCAGAATACGATGATGCTCATCACGATGGCTGCAGGCGAAAGAGCGCTTGCGCCGATATTTTCTCTCAGGAAATCGATTACCATCCGGATCCGGTTCACGAACCGGTCACCGTACATATTCTTGCCGATTACGTTACCAAGTATCAGTCCTGCAACAGCCGAGGCAATCCAGCAAAGGAACTGTCCGAGCGCAAGAACCGTAATGGAAATCGTCTTTCCGAGAATCAGGGCGTTCGGCTCAACATGCACAAGCATGGTCTCCATCAGTTTGGAAGTCTTCTCAATGGAAACTTCCTTACAAATGGTCTGGCCGTGAAGCAGGATCAGCATGTAAAGGAAGAGTCCGAGAATCGCGGGAAGGATGTTGCGGATCAGCATATTTAAAAGGCTGACGTCATCATCCGTCGTCGCGCTGCGGAAGGTAGGCTCCATCATGATGAACTGAATCATGGCGTCATCAATTCCGGCCTTCTCATAAACGGCGTTCTGCACGCAGTCGGAAATAAATTCTCCGGCTTCCATCGCCTCGCCCTTATGAACAGAGGACCCGTTCGGAATCAGGACTCTCGTACGGAACAGGTCGTTTCCGTCCTTATCCGTGTCCTTTTCCACGATTGCAAGAACCGTGTCCGGTTTCTCGGAAATCTTCTCAAACTCAGCCTTCTCTTCGCCGGTCGTTACAACGAACTTCCAGTCTCTGTAAAGGGATGCGTTTTCGTCCTCGCTTTCGGTGTCGGCAATAATTGCCGTCTGCTCCGCTTCATCCGGAACAAATTCCGGAAGATCGGTCGTATTTAACACAAGGATCGTCTTCTGATTCTTTTGAATCTCTTCAAGCGAGATTTTTTCTTCAGTCTTCTTACTCTTCGGTCTGCCCGTGAAAAATGTGAGGGCCATCGCGCCGAGCAGCAGAAGAAGCGCGATCAGAATCGTTGTTCTCTTAAAACCGTTTCTGCTCCAGTACTGAGATGTTGTGAAGTGGAAGACGGATTTTGCACCTTTCATATTACTCATGCGGTCTTCCCTCCTCTCGCTTCCTTAAGGAACTTCTTAAGGTCTTTAAACTTAATCTTATTGCCGTTATACAGAAGCAAAGCCTCATATACACGTGCGGACGTGAACAGGATCAGAACATCCATCACTATAAGGATGACTAGGGAGAGAATCTTAATCTCCCAGCTACCCACGCCGATCAGAACAACGCCGGGAAGCAGGAACGGCGAGGAAATCGGCACCAGAACGGCGATATAAAACAGGGGCGTTGTAATGGACCTCTGCATCACGAGCGCGGCAGCCAGTGCCAGATAGGAACCGACAATATTCGTGATCGTCAGCAGGGAAACGCTTTCCTGCAGTTCCTCCATCTTGGAAACCATTGCGCCGCACAGGCCGGCGATAAAGCCGTACAGCATTACGCCGAGCGCGATGACAAGAAGCGCAAGCGCAATGTTTAACGGATTCAGATTCTCGAAGATTCCCTCGGGAAGCTTGGTCTGAAGGTAGTTATTTCCGGTCACCTTGGCAGTGACGACATTCGAAAGAAGCGCCAATGCGAAGGACGCACCCATCTGGATTACGACGGAAACAACCTGTGCCAGAACCTTACCGAAGATAAGCGCCATCGGACGGATGGAGGTAAGCAGATACTCCATGACCTTGGAGGATTTGTCCATGGCAACAGCCGTTGCAATCTGCATCGCACCGGTGATGCAGATCATCATGACGATGAACAGAACACCGTATACAACCCAGTATTTGGCGTTGCTGAGGTGTGCTCTCTCGGTGACAAATGTGCCGTCTTTCTCTTCAAGAAGGCCGGTAACTTCGTATTTGGCATCTAATGCCTTTTGCTGCTCTTCACCGAAGTTCGTAATCTTATACTTGAAATCGTTAAACTCTTCGGTAAGAAGCGAACCGATGTATTCGCATTCCGTCTTCGTAACTTCGGAATCAATGGCTCTTACGATATCGAAGCTGAAGGAATGCGTTGCGTCGGGTCTCATGTGAATGGCAATGCTTCTCGGCTCTTTATCAAGCTTTTCAGCGAACTTCTTCCAATCATCTTCTCTCGTCTCGGAACCCAGCTCGTAGTCCACCGGAACAATCGGCAGATTCTTAAACTCTTCCTTCTGCTTAAAGACGGTTGTGTCAAAGCCCATGACCGTCAGGCCCAGTTCGTCGTAAACGTAGACCTTGTCGATGTTGACTTTTTCAATATGGTATTCTTCC
>CADBTG010000167.1 GCA_902797475.1 uncultured Lachnospiraceae bacterium
AATCCGCCATCTGTTCTTCGTCGGTGTGAATGACGGCTCTGTTCCGGGTTCCGGGCATGGTTCTTCGCTTCTGACGGAGAAAGAACGCGAGGACCTTGCGGAGAAGAAACTGGAACTGTCCGAGCTTCCTCAGGACGGCATTTCGACGGAGGAGTTTTATATCTATCTTGCCTGCGCCAAACCGTCTGGCAGCCTGACGTTATCTTACAGCCTGATCGGAAAGGGCGGAAAGGAAATTAAGCCTTCCTTTGTCATCTACCGAATCCTCAATATGTTTCCGAATCTTAAGACAGAAGACGAATTTGACCGCATGTCCGTGTTTGATGCCGTTTCGGCAGATCAGGGACAGAGGCTTTTCCTTTCGGCGCTTCGAAGCGAACCGCTCGGTTACCCTTTTGAGAAGGAAGTCGCGGAGTGGTTCATGTCCGAAGAAGGCCTTCCGTATGCTCCGGCAGACCGGGAACTTCTGCTGAAAGCAGCGGAAGGAGAACCCGTACCCGAACATATTCCGGAGGAGATTGCAAAGGAACTGTACGGGCAGTGCCTAAAGGGCGGCGTGACGATGCTTGAAGAGTACGCCAAATGTGCCTTCATCACGTTTTTGCGAAGAGGCCTTAAGCTTGAGGAGGTGCCCGGATATACGCCGGATCAGAGAGACTTCGGTACCATTTACCATAATGCATTGGAGCAGTATTCACAACGCATCCGTGAGGCAGGAAAGACTTTTCGGAGCTTAACGGAGGAAGAATCCCGCGCGTTCATGGAGGATGCCGTTACAAGTGTCATGGAAAAGGACAGCCCTGACATCTTTCGTGTCGGAGAGCGCTACAGCTATGTCCGTTACTGCCTTACAAGAACTCTGCACCATATGACCGACATCATCCGAAGACAGCTCGGTTCCGGCCGTTTCGAGCCCGAATACTTCGAAGAGAAGTTCCGCTTCACGACCGAGCATATGGATGTAAACGGCAAGATTGACCGCGTGGATACGTACCGCGACGGGAAGAATTACCTGAAAATCATCGATTATAAATCCGGCAACTCGGAGTTTGATTACCGTAAGATTTACGACGGAAGGCTTTTGCAGCTTCCGGTTTATATGAAGGCCATGACGGAGAGGGACCCTGAAAATAATGTCCCGGCCGCCATGTTTTACGAAAAGGTCGGAGACCCTTACGTGAAAGCCGCAAACGCAGATGAGGCCGAAAAGAAGCGTGTTGAGGCGCTTTGCCCGAGCGGACTTGTGCTTGACCGGGAGGATATCATCACCGGTCTTGACAACCGTTTTCTGACCGCTGATAAACTGAATTCCGATTTGATTCCCGTCAGGAAGAACGGCGGTTATGTCTCCGGAATTGCGACCGAAGAAGAAATGCATGAGTTGATGGACCATGCCGAAAGAAAGATGGCGGAAGCCGCTTCGGAGATTCTTTCCGGAAACATCGTGCGAAACCCGGTGCAAAGCGGACAGCATACGAGCTGCACATACTGTGCTTTCGCGGGTCTTTGCAAGGATTTCGGGGAACATCAAACGGAACAGATGAGAAAGAGCGAACCGATGGATAAGGAGCTGTTCTTCGCCGCAATCAGGGAGGAGGAAACATGAGCATTACTTATACGCCTAACCAGCAAAGCGTAATCACTGCTCCGACCGCCAATATCCTTGTTTCCGCCGCGGCAGGTTCGGGAAAGACGTCCGTGCTCGTGGAACGGATCATGCGCATGATTACCGATCCCGTGAATCCGGTTGACATTGACCGGATTTTAGTCGTGACATTTACCATCGAAGCAGCTACGCAGATGAAGGACAGAATCCGCTCCGCTCTGGATGCCCGGCTTTCCGCCGAACCTGATAACGAGCGGCTGATCCGCGAGAGCGAGCGGCTGCAGTTTGCACAGATTACGACGATTGACGGCTTTTGCAGAGGCGCCGTGCAGCGGTATTTCCATCTGCTGAACATCGATCCTTCGTTTCGGACGATGGATGAGGCGGAGACCGGCCTTTTGTGGAGCCGCGCGATTGAAGAAACCTATGAGAGATTTCTCACCGAGGGGACGCAGGAATTCTTCGACATGCTCGACCGTTACGGCGGAAGCGAGAACGAAGAGGGCTTTTATAAGACTGTTAAAGATCTGAAGTTATTTGCGGACAGTGCGCCGTTCCCGGAGGAATGGATCTCCAAAGCGGCCGAGGATGTCGCAAAGATCGATTCCGCAAAGAGCCTAATCGAATCCGAGGCTTTTGCTTCCGATGTGACCCATTGGAAGTGCCTGCTCCGTTCGGACGAGAGACTGCTTACCAAACTTCTTCA
>CADBTG010000168.1 GCA_902797475.1 uncultured Lachnospiraceae bacterium
AGAATATGGAGAAAGGCCTGATTGAGGTGGCTCCGCTTGCCTATATGCGCGGCCGCACGCTTGATAATGCCTTTATCATTCTCGACGAGGCACAGAATACGACACCTGCGCAGATGAAGATGTTCCTGACGCGTATCGGTTTCGGCTCTAAGGTTGTCGTGACCGGCGATATGACGCAAAAGGACCTTCCGGCAGGAGAAGTTTCGGGCCTGGATGTCGCTAAACGCGTGCTTTCGCAGATTGATGAGATTGCTTTCTGTCCGCTGACGAGCGCCGATGTCGTAAGACACCCGCTTGTGCAGAAGATTGTTCAGGCATATGAAACCTATGAACAAAAAAAGCCGAAGAATTCGGATAAGGCAAGACAGAATGAGCCCGGAATAAAGGGGGCGCGTTATGAGCGTAAGCATTGAAAGAGAAACCGAGACCGGAGCGGATTTTCCGGCTGATGAGCTGATTGCTTCCGTCATCAGTGAAGCACTGGATTATGTCGGCTGTCCTTATGAGTGCTCGGTGAATGTGCTTTTGACCGATGATAAAGGAATCCGGGAGATGAACTGTGATTTCCGCGGAATCGATAAGGCTACGGATGTCCTTTCATTTCCGATGCTTTCGTTTGAAAGTCCGGCTGACTTCTCACAGGTTGAGGAGAATCCGTCCGAATATGCAGATCCGGAGACCGGAGAGCTTGTTCTCGGAGACATTGTGATATCCTGCGAACGTGCAAGGGCGCAGGCGGCGGAATTCGGCCATTCTTTAAAGAGGGAGGTCGCATTTCTCACGGCGCACAGCATGCTGCATCTTTGCGGATATGACCATATCGATGATGCGGAACGTTCCGTAATGGAACAGAAACAGGAAGAAATCCTAAATAAACTCGGGATTACCAGGGAAACGGAATAACGTCTGAATGGGTACGGAAACTAACAAAAAAAGTAACGGATTTCTGCTGCAGGGAAGCATCCTTGCCGCAGCATCTTTAATTGTCCGCTTTATCGGGCTGGTGTACCGGGTTCCGCTCACGAGAATCATCGGAGAGGATGCCATCGGGTACTATCAGACGGCGTTTGAGTTTTACAGCACGGCGCTTCTTCTGAGCTCCTACAGCCTCCCGCTTGCGGTATCGAAGCTTGTTTCCGCAAGGCAGGTAACCGGACGCCATAAGGACACCCGTCGGGTGCTTTTCGTAAGCCTGATGTTTGCCCTCATTGTCGGTTCGCTTGCCTCACTCGCCGTATATTTCGGCGCGGATTTGTACGGCAGGTTCAACCATACGCCTTTGGTTGCGATTCCGTTAAGGGTGCTTGCGCCGACAATCTTCGTATTTTCCGTAATGGGAGTCATCAGAGGCTACTTTCAGGGCTACGGGGATATGGTGCCGACGGCAGTCTCGCAGATTGTCGAGCAGGTTGTCAATGCTGCAATCAGCATCATTGCAGCCCTTTACATGGTGAAAAAATACGCCGGAACACCCGAACGCGATGCATACGGCGCGGCCGGCGGCACATGGGGAACGTTTATCGGCGCCGTTGCGGGTGCTTTGATCCTGATCGGCATCTTTTTATACCGAAGCGGAAGAACCTCGGAGCTTGTGCAGTCCGATGAAAGCAAGGAGCGCGAGCGTTACTCACAAATCCTGAAGATCCTTCTTTTAACGGTCATTCCGGTCGTCATCAGCCAGACTGTGTATCAGGTTTCGGGCATTCTCGACGTATCGATTTTCAACCGGACGCTTAAAGTAAAGGAATTTGATGCCGTGACTCGTAATACCTGGTGGGGCATCTATTCCGGCAAATACAAACTCTTAACGAATGTTCCGGTTGCCGTTGCCGCTGCCATGGGAACGGCGATTGTTCCGACGCTCGTGGCCGAAATCGCGAAGGGCAGAAAAGACCGCGTTCATGAAAAGATTGCGCTGACCGTGAAATTCAACATGATCATCGCATTTCCGTGCGCCTTCGGTTTCATGGCGCTCGGTGGTCCGATTCTTCTGATGCTGTTCGGCGATACGAGAATCCTGAATACCGAAATGATGCAGATCGGCGGCAGTGCAGTTATCTTTTTTGCGCTCTCGACCGTGACGAACGGCGTTCTGCAGGGAATCCATCACATGTTCATTCCGGTATGGCATTCCTTTGTTGCTTTAATCATTCACTGCGTCACGCTGTGGCTGCTTCTTCATTTTACGGAGCTGAATGCACTGGCGCTTGTCATATGTAATATATTGTTTGCCCTGCTTGTCTGCATCATGAATGCGATAAGCTTAAGGCGGCTGATCGGTTACAGGCAGGAATGGCGGACGAGTTTCGTGATTCCGTTGATCAGCGCTTCCGTGATGGGAGCATTTGCCGACATCTGTTACCGGGTGCTTTATAAACTGATCGAATTCGGGATGCCGACGCATCCCGGCGTCAACAACCTGATTTCCTGTCTTGTCACGATCGGGCTTTGCGTGTTCGTGTTTTTTGCAACGCTTTTGCTTCTCGGAGGTGTGACCGAAGCGGAAATCAAAGACATGCCGAAGGGGCATGTGCTTGTTAAGATTCTCAGAAAACTTCACCTGTTGAGGACTCAGAAATGAAACGGATTGCGATAATCGGAGGCGGCGCATCGGGAATGACAGCCGCACTTTCGGCAGCGGAAGCGGGTGCTTTCGTCGTTTTGTTTGAGCATAACGACCGGCTCGGAAAGAAGCTTGCCGCAACCGGAAACGGCCGCTGCAATCTCGGAAATTCCTATTTGGACGCCGACTGTTACCGCGGCGGAGATGCCTCTTTTGTTTCGGATGTCTTTGAAAAATGTTCCCCCGAGCAGGTTCGCGTGTTCCTGTCGGAAAGAGGCCTTTCCCTTAAGGAGAAGAACGGATATTTCTATCCGAGATCCGAGCAGGCACGTTCGGTTATCGATTTCTTTACATCAAGACTATCGGCACTTAAGGTTACTGTGCTTACCGGCTGCGAAGTGACCGAAGTGATTGCGGAGAAAGCAGGCTTCACGGTCTCATTTGTCAGGAATGAAGGCAACTCATCGGAGGATATGCAGTTCGATGTCGTAATTCTCGCGACAGGCGGTCTTGCCGGGAATAATCTCGGTGTCAGCGCATTCGGATATGATACCGCAAGGTCGTTCGGACATACCATTACGCCGCTGTTTCCCGCTTTGGTGCAGCTTGTTACGAACGATAAGAATAAAAAGACGCTTTCGGGCGTTCGGACCGAGGCAAATGTTACGGTTTCCGCTTCATTCGGCGGTCATGATATTGTGAAGAAGGAAACCGGAGAGGTGCTGTTTACCGATTACGGCATCAGCGGAATCCCGGTCATGCAGCTAAGCCGTTATGCAGGAGAAGCGCTGCAAAATGTCGGTACGGCTAGTCTGTCGCTTGATTTGATGCCGGAATATACGTTTGAAAAGCTGCTCGCTGAATTGAAAGAAAGAAGAGCAGCCTCCGCGGGACTGACAATCGAACAGGGGCTTACTTCGATTCTTCAGAGAAATCTTTTATACGTTACGCTGCTTCGTGCTTCTGTTGAGCCGGAGTCGCATTTTTCAAAGGCTTCGGATGAAACGCTTAAGAAACTCTGCGCGGAATTGAAGAACTTCCGCCTCACAATAACAGGAACGAAGGATTTCTCGGCGGCGCAGGTAACGGCCGGCGGAATCAGACTCGGGGAAATACGGTCTGATACGATGGAGTCTAAGCTTAAAAAGGGACTCTATATTACGGGTGAACTGCTGGATGTTGACGGAACCTGCGGGGGCTATAATCTGCAATTTGCTTTCGCGACCGGCATTCTTGCGGGGCGTGCCGCTGCGGGACGGGAGATGAATTAAGATGATTAAGCTTTCAGGCATCCGCGTTCCGATTACACACAGTCAGGATGACATCCTTGCCCAGGCCGCAAAACTGCTCAGAATTCCCGTGACGCAGATCGGTGACATGGTCATTTTGAAGCAGTCTCTCGATGCAAGAGACAAGGCGCAGATCCGGTATCAGTATGTGATTGCGGTTTCCGTTCCGGATGAGCGCCGCTTTCTTAAGAAGGGTGCGGAGCCTTATATCAAAAAGAAATACACGTTTCAGGTGACCGGAGAAGAGTATCTATCCGAACGGCCTGTCATCATCGGAGCCGGTCCGGCCGGCCTTTTCGCCGCCTATCTGCTTGCAAAAGCCGGTTTTCGCCCGATTGTTTTGGAACGGGGAGCTTCCGTTCCCGAACGTGTTACGAAGGTGGAATCATTTTACGAAGGCGGAAAGCTTGATCCGGAGACAAATGTTCAGTTCGGTGAAGGCGGTGCCGGCACATTTTCCGACGGCAAATTAAATACGCTGATCAAGGACCGGGACGGCAAGGGTCAGTTTGTCCTCGAGACTTTTGCAGCCTTTGGCGCGCCGTCTGAAATTCTTTATAAGAATAAGCCCCACATCGGGACTGACATTTTGAGAGATGTCATAGTAAACATGCGGAAGGAAACCGAAAGACTCGGTGCAGAATTCCGCTTCCGTACGAAGGCGGACCGATTCCTTCATGAGAACGGAAGGCTTACGGGAATCGTAACGGCAGAAGGTGAAACGATTCCGTGCCGCATTGCGGTTCTTGCCATCGGTCACAGCGCCAGGGATACAATTCGTACGCTGTTTTCGGACGGCATCATGCTTGAGCCGAAGGCTTATGCGCTCGGCGTACGGATTCAGCATAAAAGAGAGTTTATCGACCGGTGCCAGTACGGAGATGCGGCAAAGCTTCTTCCGGCCGCCGATTATAAGCTTACGTATACCGCAAAGGACGGACGCGGCGTTTACTCGTTCTGCATGTGTCCGGGCGGTTATGTGGTCAATGCCTCCTCGCAGGAGGGAAGGCTTGCCGTGAACGGCATGAGTAACCACGACCGGAATGCCGATAATTCCAACGCAGCCCTGGTTGTGACGGTTACGCCCGAAGACTTTCAACGGGTAACCGGAAGCGACAGCCCGCTTTCCGGAATGGTCTGTCAGGAAAAGCTTGAAGAGGCAGCATTCCGATACGGCGACGGAAAGATTCCGACGCAGAAGCTCGGTGACTTTGCAAAGAACGTTGCTTCGACCGGATGCGGAAGCGTATCCCCGGTTACAAAGGGCGCCGTAAGCTATACGAATCTTCGTGAATTCCTTCCGGAATATCTTTGCTCGGATCTTTTGGAAGGCATCCGTGCATTTGACCGGATGATGCCGGGCTTTTATAATGACGATGCGCTGTTAAGCGCCGTTGAGTCGAGAACCTCTTCGCCGGTACGGATTCTCCGCTCCGAAGATCTGGAATCGGTTTCGTTAAGCGGGCTTTATCCGTGCGGAGAAGGAGCCGGTTATGCAGGCGGCATCATGTCCGCCGCAATGGACGGCATCCGCGTTTTTGAAGCGATTATAAAAAAATACCATGTTGCAGGAGATAAATCATGAATCGTAGCGAATTGATGAACCGGAAACAGAGAATTGTCATCAAGGTAGGTTCCTCAACCCTGACGCATCCGGAAACCGGTGCGATGAATCTGACCAAAATGGAGCGTCTTGTCCGTATTCTTGCGGATATAAGAAACAGCGGCAGAGACGTAGTTCTGGTATCCTCAGGCGCCATCGCGGTAGGCCGTAAGGCAATGAATATTACCGAGCGCCCGAAGGAGCAGGATTTGAAGCAGGCCTGTGCCGCCATCGGCCAGTCCCGTCTGATGATGGTCTATCAAAGACTGTTTGCGGAATACAACAAAATCACCGCACAGGTTCTGATCACCAAGGATACGATGATTCAGGATACGATGCGCCGGAACGCAAGAAGCACGTTCATGAAGCTTCTCGAGATGGGCACGATTCCCGTGGTAAATGAGAACGATACCGTCGCAACAGACGAAATCGAATTCGGTGACAACGATACGCTTTCCGCAATCGTTGCTGCTTTGATTCATGCCGATCTTCTGATCATCCTTTCCGACCAGGACGGCTTCTTTACGGCAGATCCGAGAAAAGATCCCGATGCAAAACTCGTGGAGGAGATCACCTTTATCACGGATGAACTTGAAGCCATGGCTGGCGGAGCAGGCTCCGATGTCGGAACCGGCGGAATGGCCGCCAAGGTAAGCGCTGCAAGAATCGCAAACGATGCAGGCGCAGACATGGTCATCGCGAACGGAAATGATATGAACAATATCACGCGCGTTCTTGAAGGACAGAATGTCGGAACGCTGTTCCGCGCACACAGAAACGAGAATTTCCACCTGATCGATTATCTGAGAAAAGAGCGTTAGCATGAACGAAGAAAAGATAGCGAGAATCAATCAGCTGTATAAGAAGTCTAAGGCGGAGGGCCTGACACGCGAGGAGAAGATCGAGCAGGCTGAGCTTCGCTCGGAATACATCGCCGCAATCCGTGCGGATCTGCAGGATTCCATGAATCATATTTCGCTGCTGAATCCGGACGGGACGATTACCGACGTCAAAGATTTGAAAAGAAAGAATTAAAAGTCAGTGCAGAGGGAAGAAACATGACAAAAAGCGAACTGAGAGACATGATGAAAAGGCGCCGCAGAAGCCTTTCCGCAACGAAGATTCTGTGCTACAGCGCAATCGTAACCGATAAGCTGTTGCATGAGGACTGTTACCGCGAGGCGGACACGATTCTCGGATATTATTCCGTAAGCGCCGAGGTTTCTCTGGATTATTTGTTTGACCAGGCCTGGAAGGACGGAAAGAAGGTTGCCCTTCCGGTTTGTCTCCCGGGTCATGAGATGGAATTCAGGCTTTATACGAAGCAGACCGAGATGGAGAAGAGCATGTTCAACATCCCGGAGCCGACCAAAAGCGAGAAGGTCGATCCGGCCAAAGGCAAATGCCTGATCATCGTCCCGGGCGTCGTATTTGACCCGGACGGAAACCGAATCGGGTACGGCGGCGGATATTATGACCGCTTTTTAGCGAAGTACCCCGACATCCCGCGCGTCATGCTCGCCTATGAAATGCAGAAAACAGTCAGTGTTCCGTATGACGGAAACGATGTTCCCGTAAACCTTGTGTTAACCGAAACAGACCGTTATCCCGGATTGGAAGCCTGAAAGGAGAATCGACATGAATTTGATGATTATGGGTAAGGAAGCCGTTCTCGCTTCCGAAATACTCGCGGTTACCGATACTGCGAAGAAAAATGCGACGCTTAATTTCCTTGCCGACAGACTCGTTGCCGAGACCGAATCGATTCTTGCAGCCAACGATATCGACGTAAAGGCAGCCGAGCAGAAGGGTGTAAGCCCCGCCATGGTGGACCGCCTCAGACTCAATGAAAGCCGCATCAAAGGCATGGCAGGCGGACTCAGACAGGTTGCCGCATTACCGGATCCCGTCGGCGAGGTTTTGGATAAATTTACGCGTCCGAACGGCCTTAAGATTCAAAAGATCAGAGTGCCTTTCGGCGTTATCGGCATCATTTACGAATCCCGTCCGAACGTAACGGCAGATGCTTTCGGCCTTTGCTTTAAAGCAGGCAGCGCCGTCATTTTAAGAGGCGGTTCCGATGCCATTCATTCCAATACGAGAATTACCGAAGTGCTTCGCGAAGGCCTTAAGGCTTGCGGGCTTCCCGAGAATGCCGTTGCCCTGATTACGGACACGAGCAGGGAAACCGTCAATGAATTCATGAAACTGAACCGCTTTGTCGATGTTTTGATTCCGAGAGGCGGCGCGGGACTGATTCAGAGCGTCCTTGAAAACAGCCGGATTCCGGTCATCGAAACCGGCACCGGAAACTGTCACATTTTCGTCGATGAGACTGCCGACCAGGAGCAGGCGCTTTCCATTATTAAGAATGCGAAAACGCAGCGCATGGGCGTCTGCAACGCCTGTGAAAGCCTTGTCATTCACGAAAAGATTACAAAAGAGTTTCTTCCGAAGCTCTATCGGATGCTTGATGACTGCAATGTTACGATGCGTGCCGACGAGCAGGCAAGAGCCGTTGTTCCCGAGATGGAAGCGGCCGACGAGACCGATTTTTACAAGGAGTACCTCGGAAGCCTCATCAGCATCAAAACGGTTGCCTCCGTTGACGAAGCAATCCGCCATATCAATACCTATCACACAAAGCATTCCGATGCGATTCTGACGAAGAACGAAGAGAATGCGCAGAAGTTTTTGAAGCAGGTTGACAGCGCATGTGTTTACGTAAATGCCAGCACGCGTTTCACCGACGGTGAGGAATTCGGTTTCGGCGCCGAAATCGGAATCAGTACGCAGAAGCTTCATGCAAGAGGACCGATGGGTCTTAAAGAACTTACGAGTTACAAATATCTGATTTGCGGAGACGGCCAGATTCGCGGCTAGGAGGATTTTATGGAAACATCCCTCGAGATTGATCTTGCATCGTTCCCGAGTTCCGAACCCGAGCGTCAGTATGCGTTCATTGATGTTCTGCGCGAGATGATTTCCGAGAAAAGAAACCGTCTCGGCAGGGATCTGACGATGCATGTCGAGACCTTCGGCTGCCAGATGAACGAGAAGGATTCCGAAAAGCTTGCCGGCATCCTTTCGCAGATCGGGTATGTGCAGACCGATTCCGAAGAGGCCGACCTCGTGCTTTACAACACCTGTACGGTTCGGGAAAATGCCAACACGCGCGTTTACGGCAGGGTAGGCTATCTCGGCAGGTTAAAGAAGCAGAATCCGGATATGCTGATTCTTTTATGCGGCTGCATGATGCAGGAGGAAGAGGAAGTTGAAAAAGTAAAGAAGACATACCGCTTTGTCGATATCGTCTTCGGCACCCATAACATTTACATGCTTGCCGAGCTGCTTTATAAACGGCTCACGCAGGGAAAACAGGTCATCGATGTCCGAAAGGAAGCAGACCGGATTGTCGAGGACCTTCCGAGCCTTCGCAAATACGGTTTTAAGGCAGGCGTCAACATCATGTACGGCTGCAATAACTTCTGTACGTACTGCATCGTTCCGTATGTAAGGGGCAGGGAACGTTCCCGAAATCCGATTGATATCGTCAGGGAGACCAAACAGCTTGTAAAGGAAGGCGTTCGGGAAGTCATGCTGCTCGGGCAGAACGTGAATTCCTACGGAAAGACGCTTGAGCCGCAGGTTTCCTTTGCCGAACTGATTCGTGACGTCGCGGCTGTTCCGGGTCTTTTGCGGGTTCGCTTTATGACGCCGCATCCGAAGGACATTTCGGAGGATCTTCTTTATGAGATTGCCCGAAACCCGAAAATCTGCAACCATATTCACCTTCCGCTGCAGTCGGGCAGCACGCGCATTCTCAAAAAGATGAACCGCCACTACACGAAGGAGCAGTTCATCGACCTTACGAAAAGAATCCGTGAAATCGTTCCCGATGCCGCGATTACGACCGATATCATCATCGGTTTCCCGGGCGAAACGGAAGAAGATTTCAACGATACGCTTGATGTCATCAAAGAGGCGCGCTTCATGAGTGCCTTCACGTTCATTTATTCCAAAAGACACGGTACGCCGGCTGCGGATATGCCCGATCAGGTTCCGGAGGAAGTCAGCGCGGACCGGATGAAACGTCTTTTGAAGACGGTCGGCAGCACAGCGGAAGCGGAGGCCGTCAAGCTGACCGGACAGACGGTTCCGGTCCTTTGCGAAGTATACAAGGAGGAGACCGGCTTCATGACCGGTCGCCTTGAGAACAATCTTTTATGTCATTTTCCTTCAGAGGCATCGTTACTGGGGAGCATCGTCAACGTACGCCTCACGGAGTGCGCAGGGTTCTATTATCTCGGAGAATTGGTGTAATTTTCGGAGGGGTTTATGAAGAAAAAGTGGAATCGGCTGAAAGAAATCATCAGACTGTTCCGGCTCGATATGATCTTTTTAATCGTCGGACTGTATTTCGCGCTGTGCTTTTCCATCTGGCTTATTCTTCGTCTCGAAAGCATGGAAACGCCGTTTTGGGATGTCGTCTGCTTTAACCTGTTAACGGTCACCGGTAACGATTACATTTACGTAGACAGCCCCTGGGCGCGCGTGATGGGCATATTCATGCTGATCCTCGGCATGTTCGGCCTGTCATCCATTACAGGTTATGTTTCATCCGCATTTGTTGCGAGAAGACTGAATCCGGAGAGAGGAGTGAAGAAGATGCAGACGATGACCGACCACATTATCATTTGCGGCTATAAAAACGATGTCAAAGGACTGATTCTCGGCATTCTTCGCAAAAACCGTAATCTGACCGCTTCCGACATCATCCTGATCAGCAATGCCGAAGAAGGCAAGCTGCAGGTTATTCGGGATGACGACGACTTAAAGGGCCTGAATCTTCTTCGCGGAGATTTCACGGAGGAGCAGACACTGCTTAAGGCAAATGTGAAACGTGCCTCCAAGGTGCTGATCATCGGGGAAGCGCAGGAGAATCTCGATGATGAGCTTGTGGATTCCCGCGTTTTCGTAGCCGCGCTTTTAATCAGCAAACTGAATCCGAACTGTCACATTTGTGCCGAAATCCGCACGGAGCGGTACAAAAACTATCTGGAAAGCCAGCACTGTGCCGAAGTCGTGTACGTTGCCGGTTATACAAGATACATTCTTTCCACATCTACAAACTACAGCGGAATGTCAAAGGTCATGTCATCGTTTCTGGATGACGGCGACGGCATTTCCGTTCAAATTGCGCCGATTTCCGAGCAATGGGTCGGAAAGACGTTCGGCGATCTTTTTTCCTGGTATAAAAAAGAACAGAATATTCTGCTTCTCGGTGTTTTGGAGAATATGGGCGTGGAGAAGGAATTGAAGCATCAGATCCTTTCCGAAGCACAGAAATCCATGAATTACGGTGAGATCATCCAAAACCTGAAATCGGTTAAGACACTCGAGACCAACCGGCCGCATCTGAATCCGGGTGATGACTATGTTCTTTGCAAGAATATGGGTGCCATCATCTTAGGCGTTGAAATCTGATCTGACAGTCGGAACACAGACAAGGAGGAGCGACATGGATTATACGGAAAGCTTACGGTCATTTCCCTTATTGGCGAAAATCGAGGAAGCGGATCTTACTGCTTTGGCTTCCTTCCTTCGTGAGAAGAAATTTGCGGCGGGAACCGACATCATTACCGAAGGGGATGACGGAGATGAGATGTTTCTGCTGATTCACGGAAGCGTGGATATCATTAAGAAAACGATATTCGGAGACAGCTTTGTCGTCACGACGCTTTCCGATTCGATGAACTGCGTGTTCGGAGAAATGGCCATGATCGACAGCGACAAGCGTTCGAGCACGGTGCGCGCAAATACCGACTGCACGGCGCTTTCCATCAGGCAGAAGGAATTTGATGCATTCTGTCACGATTATCCGAAATGCGGAGTCGAATTGCTCCGTCTGATCAGCATTAATCTGGTCAGAAACATTCGTAAGGAAAATGAAAACCTGAAGCTCGTGTATCAGGCTTTGATAGAAGAAATCGAGAAGGGCTGAGGAGGAATAACTCATGTTTAAGATGGATGAATTGCTGTTGTTTGTTCTGATTACCTATTTTCCGGACAATGCGCCTCTTTATTCGGTTCTCGGCCATGAGGGCAAGACAGTAAAGGAATAC
>CADBTG010000169.1 GCA_902797475.1 uncultured Lachnospiraceae bacterium
AAGCCGGACTGCAATCCCGACGAATGCCCGCGTGCCAAAGGGCACTTTGACCGGATTAACGCAGCGCTTTATGATATGCTCTGCTCGATGACAAGCGGCGTCTTCTCGCGGGAGATGATTCTTCAGTATGCCGAAAAGCACAACGTCTGTCCGTATGAAATGAGTCTTGATATGGCGCTGTTCGCCGACGCTGTCATCTGTGATTATAATTATGTCTTCGACCCCGAGGTTTACTTCCGAAGGTTCTTCGCCGAAGGGGCCAAAAAGAATTACACGCTTCTGATTGACGAGGCACATAACCTTGTGGAGCGCGCACGCGAGATGTATTCCGCGACGCTTGTGAAGGAAGACTTTTTGAATGCCAAGACAGAGATGGCATTTTACCCGCCTGCCGTCAGGTCTCTCAATGCCTGCAACAGGGCAATGCTTGCCATCAAAAAAGAGCATGAACGCTTCGCTCTTCTCGACTCTTTGGATGCGCTTGTCATAAGTCTTGACCGGCTTCTGAACACGCTTGACCACTACACGGCCGACAACAACGGCAAGCTTCCGGAGTTCACGCTTGAACTCTATTTCGCCGTGCGGCATTTCGTTTCGATGTACGAGCAGTCGGACGACCATTACCGTTTCTATTGCGATTACCGTGACGACAACCGCTTCTATGTCCGCATCCAGTGCATGGACCCGTCGCGTCCGCTTGAAGAACGGCTTTCACTCTGCCGAAGCGCTGTCTTCTTCTCGGCGACTCTGCTTCCGATCCGGTACTACAAGGACCAGCTTTCCGGCGGTCCCGAGGACTACGCGGTTTATGCCGAGTCACCGTTTGATCCGGATAACCGCCTAGTTCTCACCGTGAACGATGTCAGCACCCGCTACAGCCGCCGCGGCAGCGAGGAATACCAAAAGATAGCTGATTACATCGCGGCATTCTGCGCCGCGAAAAAGGGAAATTACATCGCATTTTTCCCGTCCTACCGCTTTATGACGGAGGTCTTTCTGCTGCTTTCAAAGAAGCCCGGCCTTTCCCTCATGAAGCAGGAAAATGTCATGCCCGAACCCGAAAGAGAAGCCTTTCTTTCAGCTTTTCGTTCTGACAACGAGAAAACGCTTCTCGGCCTTTGCGTGATGGGCGGTGTCTTCAGCGAAGGCATCGACCTTGCCGCGGACCGCCTGATCGGCGCCGTCATCGTCGGTCCCGGTCTCCCGCAGGTATGCAACGAGCGGGAGCTGTTCCGGGAATACTATCAGGACCGTCTGGATGCAGGCTTCGAGTATGCTTACCTGTATCCCGGCATGAACAAGGTTTTGCAGGCCGCCGGCCGCGTCATCCGGACAACCGAGGACGTCGGCGCCATTCTGCTTTTAGACGACCGCTTCTTAAAGTCCGGTTACCGCGACCTGTTCCCCCGTGAATGGAGCAGCTGCCGCCGCGTCACGAAAGAAACCCTGCCGGAGGTTCTCGGCGAGTTCTGGAAAGCGCATGAATGACCTATGGGCGGCAAGCCGGTACAACAGCATGCCGGACCAAATCGTATCCCGGTTCAAAACTTACAGTGGTCCGCACCTCCACACAAATTAAAAAGAGGGACTGCCGCACGTTCGTGCGACAGTCCCGTTTCTGTTATTCCTGTCCGACTGCCATACGGAGTTTTCGATCGGCCACGCGGACCGTCAGGTGCCGCACTTCGGCGACCACTTCTCCGTCGGTATGTACATACTGCTTTCGGTCGGTGATGACATCGAGTTTACTGCAGTCAAAGGTCTCGACGTTCTTCATCTTCACATATCGTCCGCTCTTAATCTTCGGAAGCGCGAACAGAACGCGGAGCGGTCTCATTCCGTATGCGAGCGTGACAGTGATCTTCCCGTCGGTCGGGTCGGCTGTCGGCGCCATCTTGAGCCCGCCGCCCTCATACTTGTGGTTCATCATGCAAAGGAAGATACAGTCCGAAAAGGTTCTCGACGCGCCGTCATCGGCCGTCACGGTCACCTGAAATCTCGGATTCACGAAAACCTGCTTAACCGCAACCAAAAAGTATGCCAGCTTTCCGAGGCCGATCTTATTCAGCCTCTTCTTAAGTCCCGAAGCATTGACTTCGACGCAGACCTTCGCATCGTAACCCATGCCCGAACTGCCCGCGAAATAAACCTTCCCGCCCGGATGCAGTTCCATCTCGCCGTAATCGAAAGCCTCTTCCCTGCCGGCGAACAGAATCTCCTCCGCCGCCTTCTCGAGGGAAATCGGAAGCCCGATACCTCTTGCAAGGTCATTACCGGAGCCTGCCGGAAGAAACGCAAAATGCAACGTGTCGTCCACATGAAGCCCGTTAATCGCCTCACTCGCGGTTCCGTCTCCGCCGGCAACCCAGATGGTCTTCTCTCCGGGCTTGCTGCTGATCTGACGGCAGAGCTCCTTCGTCTCGCCCTCCCGATGCACCTCATACAACGTGAACTTCTTCCGATAAGCCGTAAGAAGCTCCGTCAGCACGGTTGAAACCCTCTTATTCTTTCCGACGCGCGCATTCGCGTTAACAATCAGATGAATCATAGCATTCCCTTCTCCAAATCCCCAAAAGCTTATATACTGTCCTTCTTTCGTCTCGGACGTCCGAGTTTCTTTTCTCTTGCGATGTAAATCGGCCGTTTCTTCGATTCCATGTATGCCTTAGAGAAATACTGGCTGAAGATGCCGATCATCAAAAGCTGGATGCCGCCGAGGAACAGGATTACCGTAATCAGGGTCGGATAGCCGCCGACCGGATCGCCCCATACCAGAGTCTTGATCACAACCCAGATCATCATGAGAAATGCGCCCAGGCAGACAATCGCTCCGAGCACCGAAGCAATGGCAAGCGGCACCGTGGAAAATGCCAGGATTCCGCTTAAAGAATACTTCACAAAAGACCAGAAGGACCACTTTGACGTTCCTGCCGGACGTTCCACATTGTGGTAAGGAAGCCACAGCGTCCGGAAGCCCACCCATGTAAAAATGCCCTTTGTGAAACGATTGACTTCGGGCATCGACAGAACGGCGTCACACATTTGTCTCGTCATCATGCGAAAGTCCGTCGCCCCTTCGGGAATGTTCACGCCGGAAATTTTCTGGTTAAGCTTATAAAACTGTGCCGAGAACCATGCGCGCACCTTCTTCTCTCCCTTTCGGTCGATTCTGCGCATCGCAACGCTG
>CADBTG010000170.1 GCA_902797475.1 uncultured Lachnospiraceae bacterium
AGCATCACTTCTTCGGTTACGAAGGCCGTTGCGCTTTCCCGTCGAACTTCGATGCTGACTACTGCTACTCCCTCGGCTACAACGCTTTCATGCTGATCCAGTACGGTTACACCGGTTACCTTTCGAAGGTTAGTAACCTTTCGAAGCCCGCTGAAGAGTGGAAGGCAGGCGGTATGCCGATCACGAAGATGATGAACATCGAGCGTCGTAACGGTAAGGACAAGCCCGTTATCCGTAAGGCTCTTGTAGAGCTTGACGGCAAGCCGTTCAAGTACTTCGAGAAGCACCGTGAGGAGTGGGCCGTTAAGACCTGCTTCACCTATCCGGGTGCCATCCAGTACTACGGACCGGCTGAGGTTTGCGACCTCACCACGAGAACCCTTGCACTTGAGAAGGGCTGATATATGAAATGACAGGCTCCCCGGAATGCTCCGGGGAGCTTTTTTGTTGCATTTATCAAGGATATTTCTTTACTTCAAACCGATTCGGTGTTACTATAATAGGAGTACGAACGAACGCAATGCGGCTCGTTGGGAAGACCGGCGAACTGCATTTTTTTGGAGAGGGATATGCTTCACAGAATGTCGGAACGGGAGATCACCGTTCGGAAGATTAAAAACCTACGGATGGTTTCGGTGTACGAGTTTACTGCCGCGGTTCAGAAACCGGATGAACGGGGGCCGGAAGCCGAACCGAACCCGGCAGGTTGCACGGCGATGACCGTGATGTACGGGGACAATGAGCAGATTACCCTGAGCGAGCTCGACGAATGCTTCGAAGAGCTTTGCGAGCAGGTGATGAATGTTTACGCGGATACCAAAAACCGCGATTCGGTTCTGATGGATGCCGGGACAAGAGCCCTGATGGATGCCGGTGCGGCCATTCGCAAGGATCCGCTCGGCGGGCACTATGATCCGAAGGCCGGAACGCCGATTCCGGAGATTCCCTTTGATGCGACGATGAGCAAACGTTTTCTTCCGCTTGCGGAATACCTGGTCGAGGAACTCGAAGGCCTGTTTGCGCGGGAAGGCCGTGTCAAGGACCGGATTGTCGGCTGGAGAGGAAAGGGCATCCTTCAGCTTCACCGCGGACATATGGATACCTCGCATATGGTATCGACAGAGCGGTTCAGTGATACGAATTACCGGATGTTCATCGCGGAGTATCCGGATTCCGGACAGTCGCTGAAGGCGGAAATCAAGTTCGATCCGGCGCGGATGGACATGGTATTTGCCATCGACGAAATCGAGTTCAGCGGCGAGATGGAATTTCTGTTTTTTGAAAAGCATATGGATGTGCGGATTTCCGTCACGCAAAAGGGCAAGGAAATCTGCTTCGAGACGCAGCGGTTTCAACCGTATCCGCAGGAGGAGTTCGGTGAGGAACTTCGAAAACTCCTGCCTGAGAATATCGTTCCGACGGTTATGTACCGTCTTCCCTGGGGCATGTTCTATGCGCTGAAGGAGACGACGGAGACGTCCGGAAAGATTTCGCGGAATGACATCTGGCGGACCTTCCTTTATCCGGACGCGGGGTACTCCGAAACGCTTTCCTGCACGGTCGTAAAGAATCAGACGACGCAGGTCATGCTGCGAAAGAATAATCTCCGCATGATAAGAACGAAGCTCCCGGACGGGCGATACCAGACCTATTTCGACGACGTCGGATCGGGAATGACCGGACATTACAGAACTGCGATGGCAGGCAAATACTTTATTTCGTGACGAGGGGAATACAATGGCGAGACAAAAGAGCGAAGCTGACATTTTGAAGGACCGCTTTGACAAGATTCGGGACATACTGGCCGTTTCGAACGAAGCGAAGAATAAAAAACTCAGAGAGTACGTGACCAACGTTTCTGCGGAACCGAATGAACTGATCATCAAACCGTTCACTCTGTTTGTAGACATTCTGGAACAGATCTTCCGGAACAGAATCGATTTTCCGGAGAAGAAATGGTATGAGACCGTAAAGTACGCCGAAGGCATCTATCCGCACATTTTCATCCTCGAGGATCAGTCAGCGGATTTCAAGGAATTGTCGCAGATCTTCCTCGAGATGTTCGATGTCGGCGGCGTTGCATCCACGCACATGTTCATCCCGAAGCTCTATCATATGTTCCGGGACAAGGTGAACTATCTGCGCTGGTACCGTTCGATTGAGGGACAGAACTATTCCACGGACGTGCGCGAATCCATTTCCGAATATGCCGTAAAAATCCGTCCGTTCTGTTATGACGAGGATATGTTCACGGCGAGCCTGACCCGCTTTTCGACCCGGTATCTTTCCGGCGAGAAGCCCGAGACGATCATCGATCAGGAATACTCCGCATTCTGCAGAATGGTCGGCATTTATAATGTCAGCGAAGAGCGCATCATGCTTGCCGAGCAGAAGGTGGATGCCGTTCAGGAAGCCACGAGCCGCTTAAGAGATTCTCTGTCGCTCACCGAGAAGAGAGCGAAGATGATTACCGAGCTGTCGGCAAATGCCATGAAGGACGTCAAGGAATACTGCGACAGCGAGCTTACAAACGCCAAAATCCAGGTTGACACGCTCATGGAGCGCATGGACAGGACACACGCCGAGTTCGTTGAGGGACAGCGCCGCGCGATACTCGCCGATAAGGACGAGATTGTGAACCGGCTTGTAACGGACAGCCGCGCAGAGATTTCGGAGCTTAAAAAGCTTGTCGACGATCTGGTTCGAAACGCCCGTGACGAGGTTGTTCGCGCGGGACGTCAGTCCGACGATGTCATCAACCGGATGGATGCCTATTTTAAGGATAACGACCGGCTTAAGGAGCTTCTTGCCGACGCGGAAGCAAGCAAGAAACTGAATGACCGCATCGACCGCCTGATGATTGTTTCCGACAAGGCAATTGACCGTGCCGCGGAGCAGGCAGAAGCAGTGGAGGAGGTTGAAGAAGAGGAGCCAAAGGCACCTGCCAAGGTTATTATCAAGAAGACGAAGCCGCAGCAGGTTGTAAAGGCCGAGATGGCTGCGGAAGAGTCTGCGAAGGTGCCCGACGCGCTTTCCGAGACCGCGGACCTTGTCATCGAAGACACCTCCGACGAGCAGGTGGATTTCACGCCCTGCTTCCTGCTTGATGAAACGATTCCGTTCTATAAACGAATGGAGGAGGCCCTGAAGCGCAAGGAGAAGATGAAGCGCGAGGGCATGACCTTCCACAAGATGTTCGATGACGTTTTGATCGCCGTCATGGAAAATGCCAACCCCTACCTGATCGGTCCCTCGGGCTGCGGTAAGACCTACATGGTTCAGCAGATTGCATTGATTCTCGGCATCGAAAGCATTGACATCGGATACATCAACGAGGAATATGACATCCTCGGATTCCAGACCGCCAACGGCGGATACAGCCGCCCGAACTTCTACCGCTGCTACAAGTACGGAAAGATTGCTTTCTGCGACGAGCTGGATAACGGTAACAGCCGTGCGACGGTTAAGCTGAATTCGTTCCTGTCAAATACGACGAACGCGCACTATGCTTTCCCGAACGGCGAGCGGGTGCCCCGTCATCCGAACTTCCGCATCATCGGTGCCGGTAACACGACCGGTAACGGCGCGGACGTCAACTATAATACCCGTGAGAAGATCGAGGAGTCTGTTCAGCAGCGTTTCACCCCGATTTTCGTCGGATACGACAATAATGTTGAGAAAAGCATTCTCGGCGATTACCAGGGATGGTTCCAGTTTGTCGAGCTGTTCCGTAAGGCGACGACCAAGTGGTCTCAGTTTACGCATTTCAGCGCCGCCGGAATCGTTACGACCCGTGACGTCACGAGAATCCGCAAATACCTTGATAACCGAAGCTTTTCAAGAGAAAAGATCATCGAGTACGAATTCGTGCAGACGAAGGAAGCCGACTACCTGGCATTTCTCACAAAGGAAATCATGGCTGAAGTCAAGCAGCCAAAATACAATGAGGATTGCCGTGTCATTTGCTCGCTTTTCGCACAGCGCGTGAATGATATAACGACCGGTAAAGACACCGTACGGTTGATATAGTTTCATTTTCCGAAGAAGGGGAGTAATCAATGGCTAAGACAGGCGTGACAGAGGAAGAGTGTCCTTACCTGAAGGTATACAGCCTGAAAAAATTAAAGGTTTACCGACTGTTCTTCGATTCGATGACCGACATTGAGATGTTTCTTTTGAAGGATCCTCCGGTTAATGAGGAATCCTTCCCAGTCATGATGAGCGTACGAGCCGACACGTCGTTTGCGGGGGAGCCGCTCATGCAGTCCATCCGGTATTGCTCCGGCGGATATTCCGAAGGACTCAGGGAGTTCATGCAGCTTTCGAAGCACCTCGAGATGGCGAACCGTCAGTATGTGCGCCAGAGAGTGAGCAACCCGGCATTTGTCGGAAGCAGGCCGAACGTTCCCGCATACGTGGCGGGGGCGCCGAAGAATATGTACCGCCTGACGAGGACGATGGAGAAGCGGGTCGCGAGAATCAACATGAACATCGCCTACAGCTGGGATACGACGGCCGAGCAGATCAAAGCCCGAGGCGTTTTAACACTGAACCTGATTCGGATTCTCGAGCTGAATAACTATATCGTGGATTTCCGGGTTTTCGAAGCAAGCTCGGAGTACCAGGAAATGTTCATTTGCGAGGTCGTTTTGAAGAAGCCGGGACAACGGCTTGACCCCGGCAAATGCTACTACCCGATGTGCGGACGTTCTTTCCAACGGCGCGTCATCTCGCGTCTTAAAGAATCGATGCCGTTTAAGAACAATTTCGGCATGTCGTACGGACGGGTGGCGGATGAAAAGGCCGTGAAGGCACTTCTGAACATGGACGAGAATTCCTTCTACATCGGAACGCCGCAGAGCATGGGAATTCTCGGGAAAGACATCAGACAGGACGCTGATGCATTTTTGAGCAGGTTAAACCTGAGCGACCGGATTCGCGTACCGCGGTATTTGGATGAATAACGGTTGGATTGGATAAGGAGAATACATGGACGAAACAAAGGAAATCGGATTTTTGAGAATCATTGCCGGAAACCCGACACTCGGGCTTGACGCGGTGGACATTCCGAAGATTGAACAGAGCGTGGCGGAGCTTGACTGCTCGGATATCACGAGCATCACGAAGTACGGCCTTGACACGCAGAAGAAGATGGCGGAGCTTTCGCAGGTCATGATCGACAACCTGAACAATTCGGCCATCGACGAGGTGGACGATGTTCTGCACGATACGATCAGCTATCTGTATGATATCGACACCGACGTCGACGGGGAGAAGCGTATCCTTTTCTGGAAGAGAAAGAGCAACTCCGTTGCCATCCGTGCCAAATACGAACAGGCTTCGAAGAATGTGGACCGTATTGCCGGTACCTTAGAGGAGCATCAGGTCCGTCTGCTTCGGGACTGCGCGTTTCTTAACCAGATGTATGAAATGAATCAGGAGTACCACCGTCAGGCAGGAATCAAGATTGCCGCGATTAAGATCCGTCTTGAGGAACTGGAGGAGAAGAAGCGTAACGGCCCGTACAGCGTCATGGAGGAGTCCTTCCTTAGCGGCGTAATCGACCGGATGGAAAGAAAAGCCAACGAGCTGGAACTTTCCCGTACGATTTCCGTTCAGCAGTCGGCGCAGATTCGGATGCTGCAGTCGAACTTTGCCATGATGGCGGACAAGCTGCAGTCGACCTTATATAACACGATTCCTCTTTGGAAGAACCAGATTGTTCTGGCACTCGGCGCGGAGCACGCCAGACAGGCTGTCATTACGGACCGCTCCATCAGCGACATGACGAACCGCCTGTTACTGCGGAATGCGGAGAACTTAAAGCAGGTAACGACCGAGACGCAGAAGGCAGCCGGAACGACCGCAATTGATACGCAGACGCTTGCGCAGACCAACCGGATTCTGATCGAAAGCCTGGACGAAGTCGCCCGGATTCAGGAGGAGAATCGCAGCAAGCGCGTGACCGCCGAGAAGGAGCTCGAGCGCATTGACCGAGAGATGAAATACGGAGTTTTAATGGAGGAGTAAGCCATGGATTCTTTATATATCGTAATGCCGGCCTATAACGAAGAGGCCAACATCGAAGGCGTGGTACGGCAGTGGTATCCCGTCCTTGCAGGCAAATCCGAAGCGTCCCGTCTTGTGATTGCAGACAGCGGAAGCAACGACCGCACGCATGAGGTGCTTGAGAATCTGCAGAAGGAATTTCCGCAGCTTGAGATCCTGCCGGATACGAACCGCTATCACGGCCCGAAGGTCATCGCTCTTTATGATCTTGCGATCAAGAGAGGAATTGACTACGTATTCCAGACCGATTCCGACGGGCAGACCAATCCCGACGAATTTGACGCTTTCTGGCAAATGCGAAACGAGTATGACGGAATCTTCGGAAACCGTACCGTCCGCGGAGACGGCAAAGGCCGTGCATTTGTCGAGAAGGTCGTATGCCTTCTTCTTCGCCTGTATTTCGGCGTTAAGGTGCCGGATGCCAATGCGCCTTTCCGTTTGATGAAGTGCGATGTTGTTAAGAAATATCTCTACAAGATGCAGGAGGATTACAATCTTCCGAACATCATGATGACGACCTATTATGCTTACTTTAACGAGAAGCAGGCATTCCGTCCGATTTCCTTCAAGCCGCGTACGGCAGGCAAGAATTCGGTGAACTTCCGGAAGATTTTCAAGATCGGCTGGAAGGCACTCGGTGATTTCCGCCGCTTCAAGAAGGATATGAAGAAGGACCGCAAAGCCGGAAAGGGGGCCGCGGTATGATTGATTCCGCCGTATCCTTCCGAGAAGACATTTGGAAAGACGGAGAATACAGCTACGAGGCAGCGTACGGCTTTGCCCCGAATGTCTATACGTATCTTCACGACGACGAGCAGGTTCGTCCCGGCATGATTGTTGTGCCCGGCGGCGGATACTGTATGGTCTGTAACGTCGAAGGCGAGCCTGTTGCCGAGTACTTTTATAACCTCGGAATGAACGTCGTCGTTTTGACTTACACGACCGATATCACAATGTCGGTTCCGCTGCACGATCAGCCGATGAGCGACCTTTCCCGCGCCATCCGGCTTATGCGTTCGGACAGCAGATTCCGTATGGATCCCGAAAAGATTTCAATCATCGGTTTCTCCGCAGGCGGACATGTCTGCGCATCCGTCCACACCCACTATCAGGATATCAAGGACCCGGATCCCGCACTCAATCAGGTAAGCAACCGCCCTGACGGCGTCATTCTCGGTTATCCGGTCATCACCTCCGGCGAGTTTACGCATATCTATTCGATCTGGGCGCTGATCGGACGCGATGCCGACCCGAAGGAGCTCGAATACTACTCGCTCGAGAAGCAGGTACATAAGGACATGGCACCGTGCTTCCTCTGGCAGACCGTAACGGACGACCTTGTTCCCGTGGAAAATTCCATGATGTACGCCGAAAGCTGCCGGAAAGCCGGGGTACCGTATGCCTACTTTGCATTTCCCAACGGCCCGCACGGGCTGTCGTTACATAACGAACGCGTCATGAAGGGAGACTTCGGCGAGCCGTATACGTTTGAACAGACTAACAAGGCGGTTGAAGCGGTTCGTGACCGTAAGGGAGTCCGCGTTTCGGATCAGAGACGCACCGAACTGATGATGCAGTTCTACGGAAATCCGGAAGGAAAGCCGAGAGAAGGCGACGGCGGTTTCGGACCGATGGTCATTGAGCGTCCGGTATATCGTGATGTGCAAATGTGGCCGAAGCTCGCAGAAGAATGGCTTATACAAAACAAGCTGTTGTCGTAATTTAGCTTTCTACTAATATGCAGGATTTTTTTGAAAAAGCATCTTTACTATTGGATTTCATAATGTTACAATGATAGAACAGAATCTGATTTCTTTTTTGGAGGTAGGTTATGACTCAGGAAACGATTGGCAAGTTTATTGCACAGTGCAGAGAAGAGCAGAAGCTTACTCAGGCCATGCTCGGCGGTCGTTTGAATGTATCCGATAAGAAAGTCGCGTCCTGGGAGGAAGGACATTCTGTACCCGGCGCGGATTTGTATGAGCCTTTGTGTCGTGCTCTTGATATTCAGGTTTCTGAACTTCTGAGCGGCAAAAGGCTGAAGGATGCGGAGAAGATTGAGCGCGGAGAGAAGTCTGCCGGCGCTATTGTTGCGACCAAGGCGCAGATTAAGCTTTTGGATATTCTTTCGATTGTTCTGGTTATCATCGGTATTGTTACCGCTGTTATGGTATTCAGTATCCCCGGCCAGTTCAGCGATAAGG
>CADBTG010000171.1 GCA_902797475.1 uncultured Lachnospiraceae bacterium
AAAAAACGCCCAGAAAAGCATTTCGCCTTTCTGAGCGTTATTCTTTGCCTTTGCGATGCTACGGTATTGTTTTGGAATTACTTTCTTATCCACCCGTGGCTTTCGCTTCGGGCTTTTATTCTCCTGATCCGTTTTTTCTGTAATCTCCCGGGGTCATGCCGGTCGCTTCCTTAAACTGCCTCATGAAATAGAATACCGTCGCATAACCGCAACGTTCGGCTATCTCGCGCTGCGTGCATTTGGTATTGACCAAAAGCAGCTTGGCAAGCGATACTCTCGCGTTGATGACATCCGCGGAAACCGGGATGCCGAAAACCTTCTTGTACATGTGCTGGAATCCGGACCGGCTGACGCCGATCTGTTCCGCCATGCTGTCCACGCTTCGCTCTTCCTTCGGATTGTTGTAAATATCCACACGGAGCCGGTTCAGAAGCTCTAAACGGTTTCTGTTGATTCCCAGATTGCTTTCACGGTTCTTCATCTGCCTTGCAAGCATCAGTATCGTAACCGCAAGCACATGCGACTCCAACACGGTGTGTACGGAATCGTTGAGATAATGCTCGTAATTCGCTATCGCGAACAATTCCTCTGCCTCCGTTATGGAAGAAACAGGCACCGGGACATCATACAAAACACCGCAGGAAGCAAGCTCGGCTTCCTCTTCTTTCGACATGTCAAAGGAAATCCAGCTAACCAATATCTCTTCTTCCTTCGTTGCCCGAAAGACCACACTGGTAGTGGGTCTCATGATGACATACGAAGGAGGCGTGACTTCATAAAACACGCCGTCAATAATATACTCGGCCTTCGACTTAATTACGGAAAGCAGATAAAATCCCATGCCGTTCGGGCGGACTTCCTCCAATTCCCGGCCGTGCCGAACATTGATTCCGATGCTTTTGATTTTCATACCGGCACTTCCTTTCTGTCAAAGGAGGTCCTATGCGGGTGCGCACTCCAAAAACTCGTTAATCTTATCAACCAGCTCGTCGCTGTCGATGCCGTGTACCATGCAGGCCTGTTCCAAGGTCTCTCCCTGAGCGGAAGGGCAACCCACGCAATGCATTCCGGATGCCATCAGGATTTCGACAATGTCGAAGTTCTTACGGATGATGTCACCGATTTTCATGTCTTTCGTAATCATAATTTAACTCCTTTTCCGAAGACTGCTTCAGCCTTCAGTTTTATTATACAGACTGACAACTCCGCAGTCAATAGTCCGAGGTAAATGCAAAGAAAAACGCTAAAATAACACATTTATCACAAAAATGTAAAAAAAATTTACTTGCATTCCCCGATATTATGAAATATAATGTGTCTGACGGCAAGAGAACGTCGAGTAATGGATAGGAGGTTACTGTAATATGGCTTATGTAATTGGTGATGCTTGTGTAGCTTGCGGTTCCTGCGCAGATGCTTGTCCCGTTGGCGCAATCAGCGAGGGAGACGGCAAGTACGAGATTGATGCGGATGCCTGCCTTGAGTGTGGCTCTTGTGCAGCTCAGTGTCCGATGTCTGCTATTTCCGAAGGCTAATCTAAGCAATCATAAAAAACCCGATGCCGCGACGAAAGTCGCGGCATCGTTCTTTTTAATCTCTTTTCTTTGTTCTTTCCAAATTTACGAAGCGGGTAAGGTTCGACTGGAATCCGAGCTCGATGTTTCCGATCGGGCCGTTACGCTGTTTGCCGATGATGACTTCGGTAATTCCCTGCTTCGGAGAATCCTTATGATAATAATCATCGCGATATAAGAACATAACAAGGTCGGCATCCTGCTCGATGGCGCCGGAATCACGAAGGTCGGAAAGAATCGGCCTCTTATCGTCACGGTCTTCCACCTTACGGGAAAGCTGCGAAAGCGCGATGACCGGACAGTCAATCTCTCTTGCAAGAGCTTTTAACGAACGGCTGATTTCGGAAACCTCCTGCTGACGGGATTCCACACGCTTGCCCGCGGTCATCAGCTGCAGATAGTCGATGATGACAAGCCGAAGCCCGTTCTCCAGTTTCATCTTACGGCACTTGGAACGAAGCTCCTGTATGGAAATTGCCGGCGTATCGTCAATCATCAGAGCGGAATCACCGATTACACGTGCCGACTGCACAAGCGTATCCCATTCGGAATCCTCGAGGTTACCGGTACGGATCTTCTGGGCGTCCACGCTCGACTGCATGGCCAGAAGACGGTTTACAAGGGATACGGCATTCATTTCCAAACTGAATACAGCCGTCGGAATATGATGCTTCACGGCGATATTATCGGCCAGATTCAGGACAAATGCGGTCTTACCCATGGAAGGACGCGCCGCAATCAGAATCAGGTCGGAAGGCTGAAGGCCTGCCGTCTTGTAATCAAGATCGATAAAGCCAGTCGCGATGCCGGTAACGGTTCCTTTGTTCCGGTATGCGGCTTCGATATTCTCAATGGCTTTAACCGCGACTTCGTTAATCGGAGTGATTTCGGCCGCGCCGCTCTCCTGGAAGATCGTGAAGAACTCCTTCTCCGCGCGGTCAAAGAGAGCATCGGTCTCCTCTTTGTCCAAATAAGCGGAGCCGGTCATATCCTCTGCTGCCTTGATAAACTTACGAAGTCTTGCCTTCTCGCGCACGATTTCGGCATAGTATTTGACATTGGCGGCCGACGGAACGGAGTCGAGCAGGTTTCCGATATACTCCAAAGAGCATAACTCTTCCGGTACCTGAAGCCCTCTCATGCGCTCCTGAATCGTTACGAAATCCGCCTCTATATTCTCACTCATCAGGCCGCAAAGCGCCTTAAAGTAAGTTCCCATCGTCTTATCGTAGAAATCCTCGGGGCTGAGAATTTCCGAAGCGGTCACGATGGCTTCACGGTCCATCATCATGGACCCGATAACGGAATGCTCCGCCTCCGTGTTGTGGGGCGGCACCCGTTTGATCAACGCCTCATCCATTTCAGATTCCTTCCACCTTTACGGTCAGTTCCGAGGTTACCTGCGGATGCAGCTTGACTGCTGCCGAGAAGGTTCCCTCGTTCCGGATCGGAACGGCAAGGGAAATCTTCTTTTTGTCCACATCGAGATTCAGCTGTTCCTTCATGGCCTCGGCGATTTCCTTCACGGAAACGGAACCGAATACACGGCCGTTCTCGCCGGTCTTAATCCGAATCACGACAGTGCTTCCGGAAATCTGAGCGCCGAGCGCCTGTGCGGCTTCGAGCTGTTCCTTTTCAAGCTTGGCCTGTGCTGCCTTCTGCAGCTTCAAATCATTTAAATTCTTTGCATTGGCCTCAAGGCCGAGCTTCTTGGGAAGGATGAAGTTGCGGGCGTACCCGTCGCTTACCTTCACGATCTCTCCCTTCTTTCCGAGAGATTTTACATCCTGGAGCAAAATGACATCCATTATAATTCTCCTCCTCGTTGCATGGAATACAGGACGGTTTTCACTCTGCGGACCGCCTCCTCCGCGTCAATGTCGGTAAACTGCGCGCCGGCAACAGTCATATGGCCGCCACCGCCGAGTTTCTCCATGACCACCTGCACGTTGACCTCGTCAACCGAACGGGCGCTTACATAAATCTTATCCTTATACGGCGTGAAGACAAATGAGGCGCGAATGCCGTTGATTTCCATCAAATCATTGGCAACCTGAGCGCCGAGCACCGTAGGCGACTCGACATTCTCGGCCTCGCAGATAGCAAGCGCAAAGGAATCGAGGTAAATCTCGGTCCCGGCTATCGCCTTTGCCTTCTCGAGATATTCGTTCATATCCATCCGGAACGCCTTCCGGATCTTCGTGATGTCGGCACCGTTTCTTCTGAGGAATGCCGCAGCCTCGAAGGTGCGGACACCGGTCTTCGTTAAGAAGTTGTTCGTGTCGATCATGATGCCGGCGTACATGGCTTCCGCCTCAAGCGGACGAATCTTCAGTCCGTCGCCGATATACTGCAGAATCTCCGCAACCAGTTCACATGCCGAGCTCGCATAAGGCTCCACATAGGAAAGCTGCGCATTGTCGATGGAGTCCGTCGTCAGACGGTGGTGATCGAGAACAATGATATCATGAATATGATCGACAATTTCGGGGCATTCCGTGATGCTCGGGCGGTTTACGTCAACAATGACGAGAAGGTCTTCAGGCTGTGCCAGTTCAAGCGCCTTCAGGTTACTGATGAACATATCCTCTTCGTAATCGGTGGAATTGAAAAACTGGGTAATCATCGGGCGGACGGAACTGCCGACTTCGTTTATGATGATATGAGCCTTCTTGCCCAGGTGTTTCGCGATCCGGTATACACCGATGCAGGCGCCGAACGCGTCCACGTCAATATTGGAATGACCCATGATGTAGATGACATCCTTTGCTTCCATCAGTTCGCGAAGCGCGTGCGCTTTTACTCTCGCCTTTACTCTCGTGCTCT
>CADBTG010000172.1 GCA_902797475.1 uncultured Lachnospiraceae bacterium
ACGAAGGAGGAGATCGAGCTTTTAAGAACGGCGGAACATATCGGTGACATGGCATTTTCCGAAATCCTGCCGTATTTGAAGCCCGGCGTGACGGAGCTCGAGATTGCGGCAAGGCTTGCATTTTCCATGAAGATGCACGGAGCATCCGGGGAATCCTTCCCGGCGATTGTTGCCTCGGGCGTGAATTCCTCAATGCCGCATGCGATTCCTTCGGAACGGAAGATTCAAAACGGCGATTTCGTTACGATGGATTTCGGCTGCGTCTATAAGGGTTATTGCTCTGATATGACAAGAACGGTCGTGCTCGGCAAAGCCTCCGATAGGCAGAAAGAGATCTACGAAACGGTTCTTAAGGCCCAGACCGAGGCGCTTAAGGCATTAAAGCCCGGAAAGAAGGGCCGTGAAATCGATGCCGTCGCGCGTGACATCATTACGGAAGCCGGCTACGGTGACTGCTTCGGACACGGACTCGGACACAGCGTCGGGCTGCAGATTCACGAGGATCCGAACTGCAACATGCGGGAGGAGAGAGTCTTGCATGCAGGCATGATCATGACCGTGGAACCCGGCATCTACGTGCAGGATTTCGGCGGCGTTCGGATTGAGGACATGGTTGTTCTGACTGAGGACGGCTACGAGAATCTTGCGCATTCCGAGAAAAAATTGATCGAACTGTAAAAAATGGTTGAAAAATGGAACAACTTACGATAAACTATGTAGCGGTGTCATTTTTCAACGCAAGAAGAATGAAATTATAAGGCTTATGTACAAATAACAAGGAGGATTCCAATATGATTTCAGCAGGTGATTTCAGAAACGGCCTTACGCTTGAGATTGACGGAAAAGTATTGCAGGTTATCGAATTCCAGCATGTTAAACCCGGTAAGGGCGCTGCTTTTGTTCGGACCAAGATGAAGGATATTAAGAACGGCGGTGTTGTTGAACAGACCTTCCGTCCTACCGATAAGTATCCGCCGGCTCACATCGAGAGAGCTGACATGCAGTATCTTTACAAAGACGGTGACATGTACAACTTCATGAACGTTGAGACGTTCGATCAGATTTCCCTGACCGAGGATCAGTGCGGCGACGCAATGAAGTTCGTGAAGGAGAACGAAATGGTTAAGACGCTGTCCCATCAGGGTCAGATTTTCTCCATCGAGCCTCCGCTTTTCGTAGAGCTTCAGATTACCGCTACCGAGCCCGGCTTCAAGGGCGATACCGCTACCGGCGCTTCCAAGCCCGCTACGGTTGAGACCGGTGCTACCGTTATGGTTCCGCTTTTCGTAAACGAAGGCGAGACGATCCAGATCGATACCCGTACCGGCGAGTACATGAAGAGAGTTTAAGTTCGGTTTATCAAAGGCTTCCCTGTTTTTCAGGGAAGCCTTTTTCTTTTTGCAAAAACCAGCGCTTCGTAAAACTTTTTGTGACCGAATGGCAAATGCCATGCATTTAAATGACAGAAACGATTCCGAAAAGGGTTCGTACGAAGGGAGAAATAAAATGAGAAAGATTATCGCTTTGATCCTTGTTCTGGCATTTGCCGCCTCGATTACGGCATGCGGCTCTGCAGAACAGGACGAAAAAGAGAAAAGCAAAGGAAAGACAGGAGAACTGACCGCATCCATGACTGCGGGAACCAGCCAGCCGAAGACCCCGGATGAGGCATTTTTACAGGCCTATGGGACATTTGCCGTAAACCTTTTTAAGGAAACCAGAAAGAGCGGAGCATCCTTTGTTTCGCCGTATTCCGCTTATGCGGCACTTGCGATGGTATTAAACGGTGCCGACGGACAGACACTTTCCGAAATGCTTACGGTTCTCGGGCTTTCGGAAAAGGACATGAACGAATTCCTTCTTTTCATGGCCGAGCGCTATAACAAGGAAACCGTCGTATCCGTAGCCAACTCGGTATGGATGAATCAGAAATTTGCGGACAGTATTAAAAAGAGCTTCCTGCAGGCCTGCGTGGATTACTACCGGGCATCCGTCTTCTCGGCGGATTTCGGAAAGCAGAAGACGCTTCACGATATGAACAAATGGGTCGAAGAGAAGACGCTTGAGCGTATTCACGAATTGGTGACGCATCTCGAAGACAGTACCGTAATGATTTTGATTAACTGCCTGACCTTTGACGGCAAATGGAAGACTCCGTTTACGGAAGGCGCAACAAGAGAGCATGCATTCACGGGCCGAAACGGAACCGTGAGAAATGTGCAGATGATGAGCGGCGAAGCAGAAATATATTACCTCGGACAGAACTACGAGGCAATCGAAAAACAGTACGAGAACGGATTCGCATTTCGCGCTTACCTTCCGAAAGAAGGCATCAGCATTGACGATCTGGTCGCAGGGCTTACGGCGGAGCAGCTTGTGAATCCGGGAGAATATGACGGAAAAGCAATACTTTTCATGCCGAAGATTCACTATGAAAGCGATCCGATGGATCTGATTCCGCCACTTGCCGCAATGGGTATGGGAAGCGCGTTCGGCACGAATGCGGACTTCTCGAGAATGACCGAAAACTGCCCGGTAATGATTTCCGAGGTCATCCAGAAAACATTTCTGGATATCGACGAAGAAGGCACGAAGGCAGCTGCAGCAACCGAAATCGGAATGAAATGCTATGCTGCGGCACCCGAGCCGATTAATCATATTGTCACGTTAGACAGACCGTTTTTGTATATGATTATTGATGAGACAACACAGACTCCGCTTTTCATCGGAGTGTACGAATAGGAGGTAATTCATGAAAAAGCTGACAGCAATCATCCTTGTGCTGGTCATGGCATTTTCCTTAATGTCATGCGGTGAGAAGGCTTCGGATGAAAAAAAGGATAAGATTGAAGAGAAACCCGGAAAAGTCGAAGATCTGAGCAAAAGCTCAACGCAGGAAACCCCGAAACCCGAGGAACTTTTGAAGGTGATTCAGAACCCGGACGGTTTTCAAAAAGGGTATCGGAATTTCAACGCAAAACTGCTTGCGGAATGCTATAAGGGC
>CADBTG010000173.1 GCA_902797475.1 uncultured Lachnospiraceae bacterium
AAAGGAGCCTTTTCTTCTGCCCGAGCGGCTTAAGAATCTTTCCGAAACGGAGCTTCACGAACGCTACCGAAACGAGCACCGATACGGGCGCCTGCATCCGCTGCTTCATCCGTACGGAATCACGGATTCGGACGGGCTTCTGCTCGGTTTCGTCGCGGTTGAGCAATCCGACCTTCTGCCGGAAGCATTGAATCTCTCCTATTACATCGTTCCGCAAAAAAGGGGTCTCGGGCTCGGTGAGCGGGCTGTTTCGGCCTTTTTAAGCCGGCAAAAGGAAGCCATCGGCGATGCCGTGCTTCTTGCCGTCATAGAAAGAAACAATGCCGCTTCCGTCCATCTTGCGCTGGCCTGCGGATTCCGCTTCATCAAAGAGGGGCATCCCCTTTTCCGCTACACAGGCAACGGTTTCCGGATTATGCAGTACAAACCGAACTAACCGCCATATGATGAAAAACCTTCCCGCAAAAGGGAAGGTTTTTTAAACATATCCTGTTGTCAATATCAGGCATTTACGTAGCCGTAATAGATGAAGAATACAGAAATCAGGCAGACTGCCACATTTACAAACATGTATTCCTTCTGACCGCGCTGGTATGCACGGAATCCGGCATAGCCGCTTAATACAACCGCGCAGACCTGGAACAGTTCATATTTCGCATAGAATACGCCGAGAATGGCAAATGCAAGGCCGATCACCGTGATCAGCGGTATCGGATTGAAGCTGCTCTTTGTATGCGGCAGCATCGATGTGTCCATGACCTTCACGAGGTCGTTCTCATAGTCCTGCTTCGTGCGCTCGATTGCCGGCTTGTCACGGATGACGGAATCCATCCACTCCACAAGCTCGCCCTTCAGAATCTTACGGAGAAGCTTCTCCTCTTCGGGTGTCATGTTCTCGACATTCTTAACCATCAGAATGATGCGGATCGCCGTTTCCTTTGCGGAAGTGCCTTCCTCCCACTGCTTCATATCTCCGTAGGAAACATAAATGTCATGGTTTCCGGTATGGGTCCACTTAATCTGATTCTGCAAGGCATCGCAGAGACGCTCATTCAACTCGTCAATGTACTTCGTCGCCGTAATATCGTAAAGCGTATTATTCAGGTCCTTAAAAGTCTGTACCTCTCCGTCCTTCAGGGCAGCCACATGAAACTGCACCGCACCGTTCTTCTTGGACGCAGGCGAAATGACAATATGGTACGCGGAGTCCCCGATAAAAACCTCCTCCGGTTTCCACATTTTGGCTTGAAACATGTCCTTCGGCATCACGCTGTGCTTGATGACAGAATTAACGGCCATGACAAAAACCTCCCAATACCATATTTTGTATTATCTTATACCGAAATTAACTATATCATACTTTTATCTGTTTGTCATTTGCTTTTTTTACGGAAAATGCAATTCTGTATATTTTGCCCAAAAATCGCCTGTTTTTTTCTATTTCTTCGCCCCTTCAAGACGCCTTTTTCGGTTGACATCGCACCGCGATTTTTCTATAATAAACTCTGTATGCACTAATCCAATGATACAAGGAGGATTTTCATGATCACTTTGCAGGAAAACGGTGTCATTTTCCAAAACGGAGCACCCGTTTCGGCCGCCGGATGCGATAAGGCGGAAGCCAGAAAGAAAACCATCGCTTATTCCATTCTTCAGAATCACAACACTTCCGGGAATCCGGACAAGTTAAAGATACGTTTTGATGCCATGGTCAGCCATGACATCACTTATGTCGGCATCATTCAGACCGCACGTGCGAGCGGACTTACCGAGTTCCCTCTTCCGTATGCGATGACCAACTGCCACAATTCCCTTTGCGCAGTCGGCGGAACCATCAACGAGGATGACCACGTATTCGGTCTTTCCGCTGCGAAGAAATTCGGCGGCATTTATGTTCCCGCGAACCAGAGCGTTATTCACTCCTATGCGCGTGAAGAGCTCTCTGCCTGCGGCAACATGATTCTCGGCTCCGATTCCCACACCCGTTACGGTGCGCTCGGCACAATGGGTGTCGGCGAAGGCGGCCCCGAGCTTGTAAAACAGCTTCTTAAGAACACCTGGGATCTCGATATGCCCGAGGTTGTTCTCGTATATGTAACCGGTAAACCGAAGCGCGGAATCGGTCCGCACGACATTGCCCTTGCGCTTGTAAAGGCTACGTTCGCAAGCGGATTTGTCAAGAACCGCGTGCTCGAATTTGTCGGCCCCGGAATTAAGAATCTTCCGATTGATTTCCGTAACGGCATTGATGTCATGACGACCGAGACGACCTGCCTCTCTTCCGTTTGGGAGACCGACGAAATCACCGAAGGCTTCTATAAGACACACGGCCGTGCGGAATGCTATAAGAAGCTTGCTCCCCAAGACGGCGCTTACTATGACCGCCTGATTACAATCGATCTTGACCGTGCCGAGTCGATGATTGCGCTTCCGTTCCATCCGAGCAATGCCTACACGATTCATGAGTTTACGGCAAATGCCAAAGAGATTCTTGAAAGTGTCGAAAAGGAAGCCGCTGCGAAGTTCAAGAATGTTACCTACGAGCTTACCGATAAGGTTCGCGACGGAAAAGTATACGCCGACCAGGGTGTCATCGCGGGCTGCGCAGGCGGTCTGTTCGACAACATCGACGAGGCTGCCGCCATTTTGAAGGATCAGAGCTGCGGCAACGGATACTTCTCCCTGAATGTATATCCGACAAGCGTTCCGGTTAGTCTTGAGCTTACCAAGGTCGGCGCTACGGCAGAGCTTCTGAAGGCCGGCGCCATCATTAAGCCTTCCTTCTGCGGTCCCTGCTTCGGCGCAGGCGATGTTCCCGCCAACGACGGTCTCTCGCTTCGTCATACGACCCGTAACTTCCCGAACCGTGAAGGCAGCAAGCCCGGCGAAGGTCAGATTTGCGGCGTTGCGCTGATGGATGCAAGAAGCATTGCTGCAACCGCATTAAACGGCGGCGTCATTACGGCGGCAACCGATATCGATTATGAAGTTCCGAACCATCCTTATCACTTCGATAAGACCGTATATCAGAACAGACTGTATTACGGCTACGGCAAGGCCGATCCGAGCGTCGATCTGATTCTCGGGCCTAACATTACCGACTGGCCGAAGATGGAAGCGCTTACCGACAACATGCTCGTGAAGCTTGCCGCTGTCATCCGCGATCCGGTTACGACGACCGACGAGCTGATTCCGTCCGGCGAGACAAGCTCCTACCGTTCGAATCCGCTCCGTCTTTCTGAGTTTGCTTTGTCCCGCCGTGTTCCCGAATATGTCGGCCGCAGCAAGGCAATCCATGCCGTTGATCTGGAGCGCCGTGACGGCAAGACACCTGCGGAACTTGTTTCCGTGCTCTCCCGTTTCGGTGACGCAGAAAAGCTCCTTAAGAATACGCAGTTAGGTTCCTGCGTATTTGCGAACCGTCCCGGCGACGGCTCCGCACGTGAGCAGGCTGCAAGCTGCCAGAAGGTTCTCGGCGGTTATGCAAACATCTGCTACGAGTACGCAACGAAGCGTTACAGAAGCAACTGCATCAACTGGGGCATTCTTCCGTTCACCCTTCCCGAAGGCGCGGATTTCCCTTATGAAGAAGGTGATTACGTATTTATCCCCGGTGTTCGTGAGGGCATCAAAAACGGAGCCGAGAACTTCACTGCAAAAGTGTTGAAGAAAGACGGCAATGTGGACGAAATCACCCTTTGCATTAAGGGACTTACGAACGATGAAAAGACCATCATTCTCGACGGCTGTTTGATTAACTATTATGCCGAACAGCATAAGAATGCATAGCATTTTCCAATAATAAAGCGGCAAAGCCGCACAGGAGGTTTCCATGAGCAAGATTCAGATGACCACTCCCCTCGTCGAGATGGACGGCGACGAAATGACCCGCATTCTCTGGAAGATGATCAAGGACGAACTGATTCTTCCGTTTGTAGATTTGAAGTCGGAGTACTACGATCTCGGGCTGCCGGAACGCGAAAAGACCAAGGACCGGGTAACCTGGGACGCAAGCTATGCGGCCAAGAAATACGGCGTTGCCGTAAAATGTGCCACGATCACGCCGAATGCGCAGCGCGTGACTGAGTACAGCCTGAGCCAGATGTGGAAGAGCCCGAACGGAACGATTCGTTCCGTGCTTGACGGCACCGTCTTCCGTGCCCCGATCATGATTGACTCGATCAAGCCCAACGTACGTACCTGGGAGAAGCCGATCACGATTGCCCGTCATGCTTACGGCGATGTTTATAAGAACACCGAATTCCGTATCCCCGGCAAAGGAAAAGCCGAGCTTGTCTTCACCGGTAAGGACGGCACCGAGATGCGCGAAACCATCTACGATTTCGAGTGCCCCGGCGTATTGCAGGGCATGTACAACAAGGATACCTCAATCGAGTCGTTTGCAAGAAGCTGCTTTGAATATGCGCTTTCCGTAAAGCAGGATCTCTGGTTCTCCACTAAGGATACGATCAGTAAAAAATACGACCACCGTTTCAAGGATATCTTCCAGGAGATTTACGACGCAGAATACAAGGAGCGTTTCGAGGCTCTCGGAATTACCTATTTCTACACACTGATTGATGACGCCGTTGCCCGTGTCATCCGCAGCAAAGGCGGTTTCATCTGGGCTTGCAAAAACTATGACGGCGATGTTATGAGCGATATGGTTTCCACCGCGTTCGGCTCTCTTGCCATGATGACAAGCGTTCTCGTAAGCCCTGACGGCAATTTCGAGTACGAGGCCGCGCACGGCACCGTAACCCGTCATTATTACCGTTACTTAAAGGGTGAGGAAACCTCGACCAATCCGGTTGCTACGATCTTCGCATGGTCCGGAGCGCTTCGTAAGCGCGGTGAGAAGGACGGCCTTGCCGACCTGATGAACTTCGCTGACAAGCTCGAGGGCGCGGTTATCAAGACTCTGAATGACGGCATTATGACCAAGGACCTCTCCGGTCTTGTAAGCCCCGGCTTCA
>CADBTG010000174.1 GCA_902797475.1 uncultured Lachnospiraceae bacterium
CCTCGGGGACTGGCTTTATTTCAAGCTCCTCGTGAAGAACGCCGGGGCTTTCGTGAAAGCTGCTTTCGGCAAAACGGAAGGCGTGGACCGGCTTTTGGATGAGCTTTTTTATGACTATAACGACAGGCACTGAGACATAACGGCGGAACGTGGAAAATGCCATAAAGACGTCGCATTTACCACAGCCTGCATTTCAAACAAAGATTGCAAAACAGCATGGATTCTGTTATTATTACAGTGCAGGGGAAACTCTGCACTGTATTTTTTGTGCGCTCAAAGCGCATTTCAGAAAGGGGAATGCCGAAATGTTCAGTTTCACCACTAATATCGGTATCGATCTCGGGACAGCCAATGTCCTTGTTTATATAAAGGGGAAAGGTGTCGTATTGCAGGAACCGTCTGTTGTTGCATACGACCGGGATTCCAGCAAAATTAAGGCAATCGGTGAGGAAGCGAGACAGATGCTCGGACGTACTCCCGGCAACATTGTGGCCGTGAGACCTTTGAAGCAGGGTGTCATCTCGGATTACTCCGTTACCGAGCGTATGATTAAGTATTTCATCCAGAAGTCCATCGGCAAGCGCCGTTTCAATAAGCCGCTTGTGAGCATCTGCGTGCCGAGCAGCGCGACCGAAGTCGAGAAGAAGGCTGTAGAGGATGCCACCTACGAGGCAGGCGCCCGCTATGTAAAGATCATCGAGGAACCGATTGCGGCAGCTATCGGCGCCGGAATTGACATCTCCCGTCCGTGCGGCAACATGGTCGTGGATATCGGCGGCGGCACGACGGATATCGCCGTAACCTCGCTCGGCGGTGCCGTAGTCAGCACATCCGTCAAGGTGGCCGGCGACGATTTCGACGAAGCCATCGTCCGTTATATGAGAAGAAAGCACAACCTCTTAATCGGTGAGCGCACCGCTGAGGAAGTGAAGATCAAAATCGGTGCCTGCTATGCGAGACCGGAAACGCTTTCCATGGAAGTGCGCGGACGTAACCTCGTAACCGGTCTTCCGAAGACGATTTCCTTAACGAGCGAAGAAACGGAAGAGGCTCTTAAGGAGCCTACATCACAGATTGTCGAGGCAATCCATCAGGCACTCGAGAGCACGCCTCCCGAACTGGCGGCAGACATCGCCGACCGCGGCATCGTTCTGACCGGCGGCGGTTCGCTTCTTTACGGTTTGGAAGACCTGATTGAAGAGAAGACGGGCATTCGTACCATGACCGCGGAAAATCCGACGCTTTGCGTTGCCATCGGCACAGGTCGTTACGTGGAAATGATGAACAGCCATAACCGTAAGAAGCTTTCGCTTTCATAAGAGAGGTCCATGGAACAAAGAGAAGGTTATATCGAGCATATAAAATTCCGGAATCCGGATAACGGCTATACCATTTTCCAGCTTTCCGAGCCGGGCGGGAACGACGAGCTGACGTGTGTCGGAAACTTTCCTGCCATCAGCGAAGGAGAGTATGTGAAGGTGGAGGGCGCCATGACCGTCCACGTGCTCTACGGAGAGCAGCTGCAGGTTTCGTCCTATGAAATCTGCGTGCCGAAGGACAGGCTTGCGGTGGAGCGTTATCTCGGGTCGGGCGCCATTAAGGGAATCGGTCAGACCATGGCAGCCAGAATCGTTCGGAAATTCGGGGACGACACGTTCCGAATTATCGAGCGGGAACCGGAAAGACTGGCCGAAATCAGAGGAATCAGCGACCGCATGGCCCGTGACATTCATGCCCAGTTCAAGGAAAAGCAGGGAATGCGCGAGGCCATGATGTATCTTCAACAGTATAATATCTCCGGAACGCTTGCCGTAAAGATTTACAAGCAGTACGGCGAGAAGATGCGCACGGTTTTGGAGGAGAATCCCTATCAGATGACCGAAGATATTCCGGGTGTCGGGTTCAAGACCGCAGACAGCATTGCGGAACGCATGGGAATCTCGGGATTTTCGCCGGAGCGTATCCGGGCAGGACTGGTATATGCCCTGCAGCTTGCCGCCCAGTACGGACACATCTATCTGCCGCAGCCGGAGCTGATCCGCTACTGCACCGATCTGCTCGGTGTTGACGCGGAGGCAATCGGGCAGGCCGTAAGTGACATGAGTGCGGAGCGGAAACTGATTGTGAAATCCGCAGGCGGGGAGGAACCGGATCAGATATATTCTTCGGTTGCATACTTTACGGAGCTCGGCGTCGCAAGAATGCTTCGCGATCTGAACTGCCGTTATGAACTGAGCACGGAGGAGTTCACACGCCGTCTGTCACGCATTGAGAGCAATCTGGACATCGATCTGGACGGGATTCAGAAAGAGGCGGTACGTGAGGCAGTCGGGAACGGCGTCTTCCTTCTGACAGGCGGTCCCGGTACCGGTAAGGCGACGACCATCAACGCGATTATTTCCTACTTTGAAAGCCTCGGGCTTTCGGTTCTTCTGGCAGCACCCACGGGTCGCGCGGCAAAGCGCATGACCGAAGCGACCGGCAGAGAAGCCCGCACGATTCACCGGCTTTTGGAAGTCTCGCACATGGCGGAAGGGCAGGAAGAATTCCACCGCGGAATGTTCCAGAGAAATGAAGACAACCCCCTCGAGGCCGATGCGGTCATCATCGACGAGACCTCGATGGTTGACGTATATCTGATGAACGCCCTGTTGCATGCGATTCCGATCGGAACGCGCCTGATTCTCGTCGGCGACCAGAACCAGCTTCCGAGTGTAGGACCCGGCAACATTCTTCGTGACATTTTACTGAGCGGGGCATTCCCGGTCGTATGTCTGACGAAGATCTTTCGCCAGGCCGAGGAGAGCGACATCATCGTGAACGCGCACCGGATTAACCGCGGGGAGTCGATTGCGCTTGATAATAAGAGCAAGGATTTCTTCATGATGCGAAGGCACGACTCGCAGACCGTTCTCTCGGTTGTGGCGCAGCTCGTCCGGGACAAGCTTCCGAAATATGTCGGCGCGACGCCCTCGGACATTCAGGTGCTGACCCCGATGCGAAAGGGTGAGCTCGGCGTCGAGAATCTGAATAAGTACCTTCAGGAAGCTATCAATCCGCCGTCCCCTTCCAAAGTGGAATATGAGACGAGAGGCATTGTGTTCCGCGAAGGCGACAAGGTCATGCAGGTCCGGAACAATTACCAGATTGAATGGGAGATTTGTTCGAAGAAAGGCACGCTGATCGACGCCGGAACAGGGTTATATAACGGAGACATGGGAATCATCCGGAACATCAACCGCTTTGCGGAGGAGATGGAGATTGTCTTCGACGACGGCAAAACCGTGCACTATCCTTTCACGCAGACAGAGGATCTGGAGCATGCTTATGCCGTAACGATTCATAAGTCCCAGGGCAGTGAGTATCCCGCCGTGGTGCTTCCGATTCTTACGGGGCCGCGGATGCTACTCACGAGAAATATCCTGTACACAGCCGTTACCCGTGCAGTCAGCTGTGTGACCATCGTCGGAAGTGAAGACACAATCCGGCAGATGATCGGAAATGCAAACGAGCAAAAGAGGTATACCGGTCTTTGCGAACGAATCCGGGAGACGGCTTCGGTTTAGACCGGGAAGGAGGAGAGATGAAAACAGCATTAGTTATCATGGCAGCAGGCATGGGCAGTCGTTGCGGCGGCGGCATCAAGCAGCTGGAGAAGGTCGGTCCGACCGGTGAGATCATTATGGATTATTCCATCTACGCCGCGAGGGATGCCGGATTTGACAAGGTCGTATTTATCACAAGACGTGACCTGGAGAAGGATTTCCGTGAAATCATCGGGAACCGCATCGAGAAGTATATTGATGTGGAGTACGTGTTCCAGGAGATGGACAACATTCCGGCCGGGTTCAGCGTTCCGGAAGGCCGCAAGAAGCCTTGGGGAACCGGCCAGGCCGTGCTTTCCTGCCTCGGCACATTGGACTGTCCGTTCGTTGTCATCAACGCGGACGATTTTTACGGAAAGGAAGCTTTCCGCGCGACGCATGAGTATCTTGTGAATCTTCCGGAGGGCTCGAAAGGCCGCTACTGTATGGCAGGTTTTGTTCTGGGCAACACCCTGAGCGAGCACGGACAGGTAACGAGAGGCGTATGCGAAGTGGAAGACGGACATCTTACTACAGTTGTAGAAAGATTTGCCCTGAGAAGAGAGGGCGATGTTGTAAAAGGAGAGGACAGCGAGGGAAATGAGATGGCATTTGCCCCGGATGTGCCCGTATCGATGAATATGTGGGGCTTCACGCCCGATTTCCTC
>CADBTG010000175.1 GCA_902797475.1 uncultured Lachnospiraceae bacterium
ATGCCGGCCGCGTTCAAATCCGTTCCGAACAGGGCAACCTCGTCGCTGTAGGCCTTGAACGCGCCGATGAAACCGGTTATGACAAGATAGAAGATCATCGGGGAAATCATCGGAAGCGTAATCTTGCGGAAAATTCTTCCGGGGCGCGTGCCATCCACGCGGGCTGCCTTGTAATAATCCTCCTTAACGGATGCGAGGGCGCTCGTTAAGATCAGGATTTTGAAGGGAAGCACAATCCAGACCGTATAAAGGCACATGACGAACATCTTGGCCCAGTACGGGCCGTCGATGAAGTCGACCGACCGGCCGCCGAACGTGTGAATCAGCAGGTTCACCATGCCGTCTGTATACTCGGTCTTCTTAAAAAGAACCATGAAGACAAGACCGACAGCAAGCGTGTTGGTCACGTAAGGCAGAAAATAGATTGTCTGGAAGGCGTTTCGAAGCGGTTTGATCGAGTTGAGCGCGAGGCTGATGAGCAGCGCCAGACCGGTCGAAACCGGCACCGTAATGATAACGATGATAAATGTGTTGCGAAGCGCCTGAACGAAGTAAGGGTCATGCAGGACATAGCGGAAGTTGTATACGCCGGTTCCGCTTGACGTCTGCGTAACGAAATTGTAGCCTTCCTCAAAGGCATAGATTACTACGTCAATCAAAGGATAAACCATGAACACGCCGAGGAAGACAATGGCGGGCAGGAGATAAAGCCAGCCCTTCAGCTGTTTCTGTTTCATATCATTCCTCCGTCTGTTCGGTCTGTCCGGATTTCGGCGAAGCGTCTGCGGTAATCACGAGCTCCGTCTCGAAATCAAACAGGTGCACTTTCTTCGGCTTCAGATTGAAACGGACGGTTTCGCCGCCGATGCCTTCGGTGTCCTCCGAAGGAACAATGGCGCGAATCGTCGTTCCGGTAAAGGCGGGATGCTCCGCAACGATGCTCGTGTCGCGGCCCATGACTTCGATCTTTTTGAGATTTACGGTGAGGCAGCCTTTCCTGTCAGGCACAAAGCCTTCGGGACGGATGCCGACATAAACCTTACGGTTTTCCTTTACGGGAGCGTCCAAAACGGCCTCGTCCCCGATGTAAACCCGGCCGTCCTTCACTTCGCCCTCGAATACATTGATCGGCGGCGTGCCGAGGAACTTCGCAACGAAGAGGTTGCACGGATAATCATAAACTTCCTGCGGCTTTCCGATCTGATGGATGACGCCCTCCTTCATGACGACAATCAGGTCGCTGATGCTCATTGCTTCTTCCTGGTCGTGCGTAACGAAGATGGTCGTAATGCCGGTCTCCCGCTGAATCCGGGAAAGTTCTTCCCTGGTTTGCAGGCGAAGACGCGCATCAAGGTTCGAAAGAGGCTCGTCAAGAAGCAGCACGCTCGGCGTCTTCACAAGGGCGCGGGCGATGGCGACACGCTGCTGCTGACCGCCGGAGAGCTCGTTGGGCTTTCTTTCCATCAATGTATCAATCTGCACGAGTTTTGCCGCTTTAAGAGCGCGCTCGTGCATCTGCTCCTTCGTGAGCTTATCCTTGCCGCGCAGGTTTCCTAAGGGAAATGCGATGTTGTCCTCCACGGTGAGATGCGGATACAGGGCATAGTTCTGAAATACGAGACCGACGCCGCGATTCTCGGGCGGAACGTCGGTGACATCGGTTTCACCGAAATAGATACGGCCTTCGGTCGGAACTTCAAGACCGCTGATCAGGTTGAGTGTGGTGGATTTGCCGCAGCCGGACGGGCCGAGCAGTCCGATGAGCTTGCCATCGGGAATTTCAAAGGTCAGATCGCTTGCCGCAATCACGTCCTCTTTGATCTTTTTATTGCGGTTCGGAAACCGCTTGGTCAGGTGTTCCAGTCGTATCTTCATATGCGCCTCCCGGATGGATTTGAAATCATTACTAATTATACGTTTCGGCAGGGCAAAAGTCAATTTTCTTGCACGCCTTATTCGATTGTGGTATAATCGGAAAAAGGTCTCATTTTTCAAAGGGGGAAATTATGAGCGAGGAAAATAATAACAATGTGAAAGAAAACGGTTTTTTTGACCGTCCCGATCCGCTCGAGCGATACACGCCCGACGGTAAAATTTTTCCGAATATGAAAGAAAAGAAGGCCGGAAGAGGACCCGGAGGATGCCTCTTAATCTTTCTTTTAGTTGTTCTTATTCCGACTCTTTGCTATCTTCTTACCAGGATTCCGCGAATGTATCGCGAAAGGCAGGAGGAAAAGCAGACGAAAGAGGAAATGAAAGCCGGCGAAGAAGCATTGGAATGGTCGCTTAAGCAGTACTATGGGTTAGATAAGACGGATTATGAGTTTAAAGGTTTCCAAACAGAATTTCCGGGATATCGGGGGACCTTCTATGTGAATGATCAGCCCTACCAGGCTTTTTACGTTTATCCTGACCGGCTGGAGACGGATTATCTCGCCGGAAAGTTCCGGGACGGTCTGTCTGAGCTGATGCTTTCGAGAATTCAGGAATCCAATCTGTTTTTAGGGTATCAGAGGGCAAATGTCACCTTTTCCTTTAACAGACTTCCTGCCTGGGTTTCTGAGAAGGAGATCGAGGATTATCTGAATGGCAAAACAATCGGACAGGTCAAATGGACGGATGTCCAAACAAACATTTATATGGATTTCACTTCGGCGGATGAGACGGTTTTCAGCATATTCCCGTCGGCTGCGGATTTCTATGATGAGCTGATGCTTGGCGAACTCGGGTTCAAGTTGGATGTCCTCACGGTTTCATGCTATTCCAAACCGGACCATGAAGTTCTGGCACGAAAGGTTTTTCACCTGGGAGAAGGGTTAGATGTCCAGACTGCAAGAGTGTTATATGAAAATGACAGAGAACTCCGGGATGAATTCGAAAGCAGCTTTGTGAAAATGCTGGAAAGGGATTACGGAATATCTGTCAGAAACGTAATCATGCAGGGCTTAGTGCTTTCAGAGGACAAGAAGCATGCATTCGTGCGGTTCCGTTACGGTGATTCCCTGTATGAAGCATATTATGCCGGAACGGCCCCGGAATGCGAGTCGGGGTGGTGGACGAACTTATATTACGGGGCATTTATCGATGCCGCGCAAAAGTATCTGTTTGCGAAAACCGATGGCAGCAGGGTGTTGCAGAATTATAACGGCATTTCGGTGTCCGCAAGAGCCGTGAAATCCATGAGCGGATTCGGGGAGCGAAAGGTTCTTCCGTCCCATGTCGGCCCGGAGGAAATCGCCGCCTGTTTCAAAGGCACAGCGGATCGGTCGACGTGGAAGAGTGTCGGAACCGTTTTTTACGAGATTACTGTTTATGTGAATAAGCGGGACGATTTGCCTGCCGTAATCAATCATTTTATTCCGAATACCGCAGGTGCCTGCTGTAAGATGTCCCTGAAGAGCCTGAGAGCATATGAAGGGACGCCGACGGATAAGGGCGAATTGCTTTGCGCTTTCAGTGAGTGGGGACCGGAAGACACGAAGGTCAGCTTCAATCTCGGGGGAAAGGAAATCACGATTGTAGACTGGTGGTCCGGGGAGAACTGGACGAGGCCCGAAAGTGCATATGACGAGGATTTTCTTGATTATTTATCAGAGGCGGAGCGCAATAACGGCTTTAAGATCGACCGGAAGAATCCCGTGGCCGGAACCGATAACATGTATCTCGAATCCGTTGCCCTTTCCATTATGAACAATAAGCCGGAAGGTCAGATCATCACGTTTGAAAGCCGTCAGATTGCTGCCTTCTTAAGAAGCGGTCTGCTTGCCGATGTGAAGAACTGCGGTTCGATTGACTGGGACGATCTGAAATGGGACGCCCAGGTTAAACAGATCATGACCATCAACGGCGGAATGTACGGCTTTGCCCCGGATCAATACTGGGTTTCTCTGGGAGCGGGAGCCCCTTCGGCCGGTATCGGAGTATTCTTCAATACCGAGCTTTTTAAACAGTTCAATGTAAGCCCGGATCTCCCGTACAATTTGCAAAAAGAAGGCAAATGGAACTGGGATGAATTCGAAATGCTTTGCTCAAGACTGACCTGCGATACGAATAATGACGATCAGATTGATGTATATGCTTTATCCGTAGCGGCAGGAACCCTGGCGAACACGGCGCTTTTGGCAAATGATACCTCGATTATCGCAAAAAACTCCGAAAACGGACTGCTTTTAAATAACTCGGAGGATGATAAGGTAAAGGAAGCGTTTGCCTTTACGGAAGAACTTTATCGGGAGGGATACATTGTTCCCGCCCCGAATCCTCTTAATGATTTCGGTTGGGAAAAGAAAGAATTCTACGAGGGTAGAACGGCAATGTATATAGGAGAAGAGGCTGAGGGCTTTGAGACATTCCGCGAGCATTCGCCCGAGCTTCAATACGGTTTTGTCTGCTTCCCTTCCGGACCTTCCGCATCCGGGTACCGCTCCATTCAGAACCCGTATATCATGGCCGTTCCGGACTGCCCGAGCGTAACGAAGGATATGTCGGACATCATGGCGGTGTATGACTTTTATACAACCTGCCCGACACTTTATAAAGACAGAGACAGCGTCTGGGTGGACCTGTATGAAGAAAGAATTCGGGATGAAGAGGCGGTCTTGACATTTGCTATCATGTTGAAAGACGGTGTGAGACGGATGAATCCGGGAATCCTGATTCCCGACTATGACTCCGGGTCCTGGCCGGAGGAACTTCAGAGCGGAAGGAACGTGGATGAGATCATAAACTCCTGGTCACCCAAGTGGGATAAAGGGATTGATGATTTTAACCAAAAGTTTCAATAGCGCGGAACCTGCATTCGGCGCATGACCGGACAACAGAATAAGAGAAAATATGGAAGGCAGCCCGCTTATGAGGCTGCCTTCGTCGTATTTGTCATTGATGCTTTACATCGTGGTGTAGTTGTCGAAATAACCCTGAATCAGGATGACCGGGGTGCCTTTGTCGCCGGAACCGGAGGTCAGGTCGCAGAGGGAACCGATCAGGTCGGTCAACTGGCGGGGCGTCGTGCCCTGGGATGCCATGTTGCCGACGAGGCTGCCTTCCTTCGCTTTGATGCTGTCGGAGATGGCGGCCTTTAGCGCTTCGCCGGAAAGATCGGCAAAGTCATTGTCAGCAAGGTACTTGAGCTTCAGCTCGTTCGGCGTACCGATGAGACCCTTCGTGAAAGCAGGAGATACAACCGGATCGGCGAGCTCCCAGATCTTGCCCTGCGGATCCTTGAAAGCGCCGTCGCCGCAAAGCATGACTTCGACGTTCTTGCCAGTTTTCTTCAGAACTTCCGCCTGGATGGCTTCAACAAGCTTCTGCGCGCCCTCGGACTGCGGGAAGAGCTTTACCTTGTCCTCGGTCGATTTGTTGGAGCCGAGAAGACCGTAACGGCTGTTGTATCCGCTTCCGTTAATCGGAGCGGTCATCAGATCATCCAGCCCACATACAACATTCGCACCGTTCTCCATCAGAATGCGCTTCGTGCGCTTTCTCGTATGGATGTCGCAGTTGATGATGCAGTCGGTATAGTTGAGGATTGTCTTCGCCTGGTTGGCAAATACGACTTCAACGTCCGCGCCGCATTCACGAATCAGGTCGGAATAATATTGAACATAGTCCACGCCGGTAAATTCATGCTTGCGGTAACCGAAAAGCTCGCGGTAACGCTCAAGCGTCAGGACATCGGAGTAAGGATTGATGCCGGCTTCGTCAACCTGATCGAGCGTGATGAGGGCATTGCCGACTTCGTCGCTCGGGTAGCTGAGCATCAGAACAACCTTCTTACATCCCTTTGCAATTCCGCGAAGCACGATGGCAAAGCGGTTTCTCGAAAGGATCGGGAAGATTACGCCCACGGTTCCTCCGCCGAGCTTAGCCTTCACGTCGGCGGCGATGTCGTCTACACTGACATAGTTACCCTGCGCTCTTGCGACAATGGATTCGGTCAGTGCAATGACGTCACGGTCGCGAAGCTCAAACCCTTCGCTCTTTGCGGCGAGAAGCACGCTGTCAACGGCAATGTCGACAAGGTTGTCGCCTTCTCGAATGATAGGGCAGCGGATGCCCCGGGATACGGTACCGACTCTTCTTTCTTCCATACTTTGTGGACTCCTTTGGTTTCATTTGGCAGTGCGTCAGCGCACCGAAATGTATTGTATCACATTTGTCAG
>CADBTG010000176.1 GCA_902797475.1 uncultured Lachnospiraceae bacterium
ATATCTATATAAGCCCTTTGTCATTCCGGCCGATAAAAAGGCAGGGGAGTGATAACGGGACGCGCATTGCTCCCGACATAAAACAATCCTGTATTGATGGAAAATAACACTTGCATTTTCCAATGCGGTATGGTAATATAGGATTCCGTGAGACGCGGTGTTCCGCTGTATCCTTGGGAGTTGCCCGGATAGTATGAAGACCGAAATAAAGTAATTTGGAGGTCAATTGTCATGACGAATTCAGAGTATCTGAAGAATCTGGAAGCTTCCCAGATCAAAGAAGAGAAGTTCAGCTTTGCCGTAGGCGATACCGTTCGCGTAGAGTCGAAGGTAAAGGAAGGAAACCGCGAAAGACTGCAGGCTTTTGAGGGTGTTGTAACGAAGAGACAGAACGGCGGTGTTCATGAGACTTTTACCGTTCGTAAGATCAGCAACGGCTGCGGCGTAGAGAAGACCTGGCCGGTTAACAGCCCTGTTCTTGCAAGCGTTACCGTAGTCCGTCAGGGTAAGGTACGTCGCGCGAAATTGAACTACCTTCGTGAGAGAACCGGTAAGGCTGCAAAGGTTAAAGAAGCTATCCGGTAAGAATAAGAATTTCAGGTGCGGTTTCCCAAGGGAAACCGCACTTTTTTTATTGAAAAAAACGGGCGGAGTGGTATAATAAAATAGATTACGGTCAAAATAGGGGAACTCTGTGATTTAGGAGGTTGAAATGGCTGACCGCTACGATTATTCGCATGCTGCAAGACGCGAAAAACTGATCAGTATCATCCGCTCAATCCTCTTGTGGATTCTGGCTGTCGGAGGAGCAATCGCACTGGCTTACTTCCTTGTTCACTTCGGACTTGCGAAGACAACCGTGGATGCTTCCATGGCCCCCACGCTCGATGACGGAGACCGCATTCTGGTGGACCGGGTCCGCTATAAAATCTTCAAGCCGAAGAGAAATGACGTCATTGTTTTCTGCCAGGACAGCGATCCCGACAGAAAGGACGCATTCTACAACGTGAAGCGCATCGTCGGGCTCCCCGGCGAGACAGTCCAGATCAAGAACGGCGGCGTCTTCATCAACGGAGAAGAGATGACCGAGGCCGTCAATGTTGACCGGATTATGATAGCCGGTCTCGCGACCTATGAAGTAAAGCTCGGCGACGACGAGTATTTCGTGCTCGGCGATTCGCGTAACAGTTCCGAGGACAGCCGTTATGCTTCCATCGGCAACATCAAAAAGAGTGAGATCGTCGGATATGCGTGGATCAGGCTGAACCGTTTCTCATTTGTCAATAATCTGAACAGAAAGTAAGAATATGCAGTATCAATGGTATCCCGGGCATATGGCGAAGGCAAAGCGCCAGATGCAGGAAGACATAAAACTGATTGACGTGGTTGTCGAGCTGGTGGATGCGAGAATTCCGAATTCCTCCAAAAATCCCGAGATCGACACGATTGCTAAGGGCAAATCCCGCGTGATTCTTTTAAACAAAGCCGACATGGCGGACCCTGCCGTGACCGCGCTTTGGAAAGCCCGCTACGAAAAGGACGGCTTCTTCACGGCGCTTGTCAATTCAAGAAGCGGAAGCGGCGTCAAAACCGTTGAGGAGATTATCTTAAAGGCATGCGCGGAGAAGATTGAGCGTGACTTAAAGCGCGGCATCAAAAACCGGCCCGTTCGCGCCATGATTGTCGGAATACCGAACGTCGGGAAGTCCACATTTATCAACAGCCTCGCCGGAAAAGCCATCGCGAAGACCGGTAACAAGCCCGGCGTCACAAAGGGCAAACAGTGGATCCGGCTTAACAAAAACGTCGAGCTTCTCGATACGCCCGGCATTCTCTGGCCGAAGTTCGAGTCCATTGAAGCCGGCAAACGGCTTTCCTGGATCGGCTCCATTAACGACGACATTCTGGTGCCCGAAGAGATGGCAACAGACCTTCTGGAATACATTACCGCCAATTATCCCGATATGGTCGGTGGCAAATACGACGTCGCGGAAAGTCTTCCCAATGACCCGCCGGGCGCGCTTCTTTCCCGAATTGCCGAGAAGAGGGGCTGCATCAAAAAGGGCGGCGTTCCGGATTATACGAGAGCCGCGAACCTGGTTCTCGACGATTTCCGAAATGTCCGGATCGGGAGAATCAGCTTAGAGAAGCCGGAGGAGGCGTGATGGAAAGCATTTCCGAGATTAAAGAGCGTCTCGCGACGGCTTCGAACGAGCAGCTTCCCGAGCTGATTGCACTGTATAAGAACGACCCGCGAAGCGGTGTTTTGAAGCTTGCCGAATCGTTTGAAAAGAAGCTTGCGGCGCTTCAAAAAGAGCGCGACAGAATGTATGAGATGTTTCATTACGAGCGTCTGTACCCCGAGGTGAATTACATCGGCGGAATCGATGAGGTCGGAAGAGGACCTCTTGCCGGCCCGGTTGTTGCGTGCTGCGTCATTCTTCCGAAGGACTGCGACATTCTTTACTTAAACGACAGCAAACAGGTTCCCGAGAAGAAAAGGGAAGAACTGTATGACGAAATCATGGCGAAAGCCGTCAGCGTCGGAATCGGCTGCGTCGGTCATGAAGTGATTGATGAGATTAACATCCTGCAGGCGACTTTTGAGGCTATGCGGCAGGCAATCGCTTCAATGCCGGTGAAGCCCGAACACCTTTTGGTGGACGCGGTGCACATTCCGGACATCAGAATTCCGCAACGGGGCATCATCAAGGGTGATGCGAAGAGCGCTTCGATTGCGGCGGCGAGCATTGTGGCAAAGGTTACGAGAGACCGCATGATGTGCGAACTGGATGTAAAGTATCCGGCGTACGGATTTGCCAAAAACAAAGGCTACGGTTCGGCGGAGCATATTGCCGCTCTTAAACAGTACGGACCGTGTGAGATACACCGCCGCAGTTTCATCGGCGGAATATTGGGAGAGCGCGAATGAACGAAAGAAGCGTCGGATCCCTGACGGAAGAGCGCGCGGCAAAATACCTGACGGAGCAGGGCATTACCGTCCTTGAAACGAATTACCGCTGCCCGCTCGGAGAAGCGGACATTGTGGGAAAGGATACGGACGGTACAATCGTATTTGCCGAGGTCAAATTCCGAAGATCCTTATCGTACGGACTTCCCGAGGAGGCAGTCCATGCGACAAAGCAGAACAAATTAAGAAGGACGGCGTTATATTACCTGACGGAGCACCGGCTTTCCCCGGAAACCGCCTTACGTTTCGACGTGGTGGCCATGGACAGCACGGAAATCCGCTGGTATCGGGACGCATTTTAAGATGGATATTGCATTGAACGGGCAATCAAGGCTGACGGTTACCGGGGAAGCGGCTTATGTCACTTTTCCCGCTTGGAATGTGCCCGGATATGTGCATTACGGGTATTCCTCGCGAATGCTCGGCGACAGCAAAGGCATCTACGCGGCCATGAATCTCGGCTTTAACCGGGGCGACGACCATGAGACGGTGCTTAACAACTACCGTAAGATGACCGCTGCGCTCGGCATCGGCGTTTCGAATCTTGTGCTTCCGAAGCAGACGCACAGCCTTAACGTGAAAAAGGTGACGAAGGCCGACTGCGGAAACGGCATCGAAAGAGCGAATGCCTATGAGGATGTTGATGCCCTGATGACCGACGAAAACGGTGTCGCTTTGATGGTATTTACCGCGGACTGTGTTCCGGTATTTCTGTTTGATCCCGTGAAAAGGGTGATTGCGCTTGCACACGCGGGCTGGCGGGGGACCGTCGGCGGAATCTGCCGAAACACGCTTCACGCGATGAAGTGCGAATACGGAAGCGAGCCGAAGGATGTGATCGCGGCAATCGGGCCGTCCATCTGCAGGGAGTGCTTTGAAATCGGTCCGGAGGTGGCCGAGGAATTTCTGGAGGCTTTTCCCGGGGAGAAGGACGAAGTGCTTTTTGCAGGAAAAGGAGACCGCTCCTTCGCGGATTTGTGGAAGGCCAATGAAATCATGCTGCTTCGGGAGGGTGTCCTTAGAGAGAATATTACCGTTTCCGGGCTTTGCACGATGTGCCGTCCGCAGATGTTCTTTTCACACCGTGCCACGGCGGGAAAGCGCGGAAGCAATGCAGGCTTTTTGATGTTAGGTGAGGTTTCGGAATGAAGTGCCATGAGCATAAAATTGTCGATGTGCAGAAGGGAAGCCCGTGCTGGCTTCTCGGAATCCGCGCCGGAGACGTGCTCCTTAGGATTAACGGCAAAACCATCATCGACATTTTGGATTACCGTTTTGAGGAGACGGGAGAAGAATTAAGCCTTACCGTCCGCCACCCCGATGACACCGTTTCGGATTATGTTGTTGAGAAGGACGAGGACGAGGAACTCGGCCTTGTCTACGCGGAATCCCTGATGGACGACTACCGCTCCTGCCGGAACCGTTGCATCTTCTGTTTCATAGACCAGATGCCGCCCGGCATGCGCGATACGTTATATTTCAAGGACGACGATACACGTCTTTCGTTTCTGCAGGGTAACTATGTAACCCTCACGAACGTAAGCGACGAGGAGCTTGAGCGAATCTGCTACTATAAGCTTTCCCCGATTAACGTTTCGGTGCATACGACGAACCCGGAGCTCAGAAAGAGGATGTTGTGTAACCGTTTCGCGGGCACCATCCTCGAGAAGCTTAACCGCCTGAAAGAAGCCGGAATCACGATGAACGGCCAAATCGTTCTTGTTAAGGGCGTCAACGACGGTGAGGAGCTCGAGCGAACCATTCACGATCTTACGGCATATATCCCGTACATGCAGAGCTTAAGCGTCGTTCCGGTCGGTCTGACCAAATTTCGGGAAGGACTTGCGGAGCTTCTGCCCTTTGAGAAGGAGGATGCGAAGGACGTTCTTCAACGAATTCGCAAATGGCAGGGGATCTGCATGGAATACTTTCAGACCCGGTTTGTGTACCCGAGTGACGAATGGTATCTGACCGCGGACGAAGAAATTCCCGGAGAAGAGGATTACGAAGGGTATCCGCAGATTGAAAACGGCGTCGGAATGATTCGTTCCCTCGTGAAGGAAACCGAGGACTGCATCGCCGCTGCGGCCGGTGATGACCGTGTAAGAAATGTCAGCATTGCAACCGGAATGCTTGCGGCGCCGACCATAAAAATGCTTTGCGAAAAGGTTCGGGAGAAGTTTCCGAACGTGAATGCAACCGTATATGCGATTCGAAACGATTTCTTCGGCGAACGCATTACCGTGTCCGGCCTTCTGACCGGGCAGGATATCATGGCACAGCTAAAGGACAAACCGCTCGGCGAACGGCTGATTCTTCCGGCCAACCTGCTTCGAAGCGGAGAGGATGTCCTTTTGGATGATTACCATGTGCCGGACATAGAAAAAGCTTTGAACATTCCGATCCGGATCGGAGAATCGACCGGACGGGACTTCCTGGACAGCCTGATTGAGTAGGAGAGAAACATGAAGAAACCCATTGTTGCCATTGTCGGCAGACCGAATGTCGGTAAATCCACACTGTTCAACGCCCTTGCGGGTGCGAAGATCAGCATCGTGGAGGATATCCCCGGCGTGACAAGAGACCGTATTTATGCGGATATTACCTGGCTGAGCCATGCCTTTACGATGGTGGATACCGGCGGTATCGAGCCGGAATCGAAGGACCTGATTCTTTCGAGAATGCGCGAGCAGGCGCAGATGGCCATTGACTCGGCCGACGTCATCATTTTCCTGACGGATGTGAGACAGGGACTCGTGGATGCCGACCACAAGGTCGCGGACATGTTGAGACGTTCCGGAAAGCCCGTCGTGCTCGTTGTCAACAAGGTCGACAGCTTCGAGAAGTTCATGAACGACACATACGAGTTCTATAACCTCGGCCTCGGCGATCCGTATCCCGTTTCCGCTGCTTCGATGCTCGGCTTCGGCGACATGCTCGACCGCGTGACGGAGCTGATTCCGAACAATGCGAGTGCGGACGAAGAGGATACGAGACCGAAGGTTGCGATTGTCGGCAAGCCGAATGTCGGCAAGTCCTCCATCGTCAACCGCCTTTTAGGGGAAGAGCGCGTCATCGTTTCGGACATTGCCGGAACGACAAGAGACGCTGTAGACACCTCTGTCAAATACAACGGTAAGGAATATGTCTTCATCGATACGGCAGGACTTCGCAGAAAAGCGAAGGTGCATGAGAATCTCGAGCGCTACAGCATCGTGCGTACCGTAGGCGCCGTAGAGCGCGCCGATGTGTGCGTCATTGTCATCGATGCGGTCGAAGGCATTTCCGAGCAGGATGCGAAGATTGCCGGAATTGCGCATAACGAAGGCAAGGGCCTGATCATTGCCGTTAACAAATGGGACGCCGTCGAGAAGGACAACAGTTCCG
>CADBTG010000177.1 GCA_902797475.1 uncultured Lachnospiraceae bacterium
CCGTCTCTTACGTCGCAGGAAATCGGAGCGGTCAGATGCAGACCGTCTTCTTCTATCGTGAAGTTGATCTCGGTCTTATCCTTAAGCTTCAGATACTGATCTTCGGTAAGCTTCAAAACAAGCATCCAGGATTCATCGGACAGAAGCTTATAAATCGTACTGCCCTGCTCCTTCAGATTCGCATCGAACAGATTGGTGCTCTTGTAGTCAGATTTGTCAAAGGTGTCCTTCGAGACCTTCTCATAAGTAAGACCGTCAAGCGAATCTGAAAAATACGAAACGAGTCCGGGTGCCTCGGCCTTATGCACCGTAAGCGAGCCCTGATAAGACTGATCGACAAGAATCTGGTTTAAGTGCTCCATCAGATAGGTATCGGAAATGCTGTTGACCGTTGTCGTCAGTTCGTCCTTCAGTGAATAAACCTGTGAGAAATCACCCTTCGTATAGGAATTGTTGAATGAGGAAATGCAGCTTTTGATCTGCTCGATGTCGTCGTCGGAAAGCGTGTATTTGTAATCGTTTCCGGAAATCAGATTGTAAATCTGGCGGCTTTCGTCAATCGAATAAACCGTCTCTCCTTTGGAAACACGGGTACCGCTTCTCATATAGTAATTGACAAATCCGGCAATTCCGGTTTTGACGGAGTTTTCGTTTCGAATGATGACCGCTTCGGCCTTTGTGTCGCTTGCCATCGGAAGAAGCTGAACTTCGTAGATGGAAAGGTGCGGCCTGTTCAGATAAATGACGATATTGATCAGAAGATACAAACAAAAAAGAGCGATGACAATCGTTCCGAAATTCAGATATGACACCGCGCTTGTGCGCTTTACGATTCTTTTTTCGGCCATTCTGTCACCCTCCTTTCCGATTTCAGTCCATACAAAATTTATTATACTATAACGGCTTCGAAAAGAAAAGCATTTGGCGTAAATCAGACCCAAAATTCGCTGAAAATTCATAAAAAAATGTCGCCGGAACGAATCCGGCGACAGAATGTATATCTTCCCAAATAAAAGCTGGCGAAAATCCGGTTTACAGAGCTACGATAACCTTCTGCTTAACGGATTCGGAAAGGGTTTCGGCATTGGCCGAAAGGCTGATGATGATATCCACTTTGAACTTGGCGGAAACCATATCGAGTTTCTCGATGACACGGTCGATATCATCAGCGCCCATGCAGGCAATCTTCAAAAAGCTGTCCAGATAAATCTTCTCAAGATCGTGATCCTGAGAGATGATTCCGCAAATGAAACCGACAAATTCGGAAGCACATTCCACACAATAATCGTTTACATTGATAAGGCGGATTTTGTTGTTGAGCTCATACATATGCTTATTGCTCTTATCCAGATAGACGATGGTACCCTTGGATGTTGCCACATCGGCATTCACCTTGTCCAGTAATATCTTGGTCTTTCCTTTTCCTTTTTCACCGGCAATAATCTGTACCATTGCTTTGTCCTCCTTAAAAGGGTTTTTAGATGATTCTATTATAATATACACGCAGGAAAATGACAACTCAAATTCACGAAATTTCTACAATTCGGGGGCAGTTAATCCGTCAGGCAGTAAGTTGTCATTAATTCATTCAATTTTCCGTATAATTTGTCTTTATTCTCCGCCCGGAACACGCCGATCAGGTACTCGGTGCCGGCTCTGTTCTGAATGTGAAGAATCATGCAATAGCCGGCTGCATTCGTCGTTCCGGTCTTGCTTCCGAGAATCGTGATGCTGCTCGGATAATCCACATGCTCCTTCTCGTCTCTCGTCTTGAAGCAGTTTGTCGTGTAAACCTTCCGGGAAAGCTTCTTGCCTTTTGCATCGGTATATTCGTACGATTTCTCGGTAATGCCGACGATTTCGCGGAACTCCTTATACTTCATGCACTCCTGATAGACGATATAAACGTCATACGGCGTTGTTTTATGTTTTTCGTCATGAAGACCGCTGGCATTCTTAAATGTCGTGTTACGGCCGCCCAGACGCTTGATTTCGGCATTCATCAATTCGACAAAGGCTTCCTCGCTGCCGGCAACATGCTCGGCCAGAGCAATCGAAGCATTGTTTGCGGAACTCACAAGAAGGCACATCAGAAGGTCTTTGACGGTCAGCACGTCTCCTTCCTTCAGTTCGGAAACGGAGCCTCTTGCGAACTCTCCTACTTCTTTTGAAATGATGACCTTTTCATCAAAGGAACAGCGTTCCATCGTGACCAGCGCCGTCATCAGTTTGGTAAGGCTTGCGGGGAAGAAAAGCTCGTCCATCCGGTAGCCGAAAACAAGCTCGTTCGTTGTCCGGTTGATGACGAAAACACTGCCCTTACGGTTCGGTTTCTCTTCGTCGAAAACATAGTCGGTATCGAGCATGTCGTGGCTGATGTCACAGATATAAAATTCCGTGAGCATCGGGGCAAAGCTTGCTTCCACAAGCGCACCCACATCGACCTGCACAAGACTGTCTTCTGCTTTGTAATTGCCCATCAGTTCCGCATCCTTGTCTTTGCACCCGGTCAGTCCGAGCACAAGAACAAAGCAAAGAAGCAGGGCAAGCAATCTTTTCATATCATTTCCTTTCCGAACTCCAGAGGAGCTCCTTAAGGTCCATTTCGTATTTGTCTTTCTCAAGAAGCGTCGACTTATTCTGAAGTCCTACGTTCAAAAGCACTCCCATTGTCGCCATACTGATTAAAAGCGAGCTGAGGCCGGAGCTTACATACGGAAGCGGAATTCCGGTGTTCGGGAGCAGCGAAACCACAACGCCGATGTTAACGACTGTCTGCAGGCAAAGCATAACAGAAATACCGGACGCGATCAGGTAACCGAGGCGGTCCTTGGCGTTCATCGCCACACGGAAGCCGATGAAGGTCATAAGCATAAACAGGAAAATGGTGATGACGCACCCGAAGAAACCGAATTCCTCTGCAATGCTGCAAAAGATGAAGTCGGATTCCACAACCGGCACGTAGTTCGTCATGCGGTGCGAGGTGTCACCGATGATCATCTTTCCGAACATGCCACCGGATTCAATGGCGGCTGCGGCCTGGTTCTGCTGGTACATTTCAGCCGGATAATCTTCCGGATGGAGAATCGAAAGAATACGCGGTGCCTGGTATTTGTTCAGAATCTTCTGGAACGGCTGCTGAATATACCAGAACAGAAAATATATGACGGGAATCGACGCCAGTATCGTCGGAATGACAATCTTATACGAAAGCCCGCCGATGAAAAGCATGAACGCAAGTGTTGCGATCAACACGATACTCGTCGAAAGGTCGGGCTGGGAAAATACAAGGTAAATCGGAAGCATGCAGAGCACAAGGATGAGCATCAGGTTCCAGAAACGGTTCATGCGCTCTCCGAATCTGACCAAAAGCGTAGCCGTGAATATGATCAGCACAAGCTTTGTAATCTCGGATGGCATGAACTCGAAGCCCTGGCCGGCCTTCCCGTGTCCTCCGATCTTGATCCAGCGTCTCGCATCGTAATGCGCCCATCCGTATACGAGCGGGAACATCGAATAGTTGACGTATTTACAGATCATCATCAGAATGAAATTGCCGATATAAATCGGGATGAACATCTTGGCGATGAAATGATAGTCAATCAGCGAAACGACGAACATGACGAATAGACCGAACAAAAGCCCGTAAAGCTGACGTTCGAACTGATTCTCGTCACTGTCCTGCAGTTTCTGAATCAAAACCAGACCGATGGTACCGAGTATGATAACGATCGAAACAAGCGAGAACTTATAGTTGTTTACATGATACTGCAGTTTCTTGAACATAATGATCCTCAGTCTATGAGTTCGTACAAATCTTCATCCGCTCCGAACGTATCAACCGTTACGGGGCGCATTCTGACCACTTCGTCAACAATCTCGGCAATCATGCTGCAATTGATCAGGTTCATCTTGCGAAGAAGCTTATTCTCCTTCTTCGTCTCCTTTTCCGTAAGCACGGGCTTCTCGTATTCGAAATGACCGATGACGAGCTTCTCGGGCTTCATATGTGCGGCAAATACGAACGCTTCCCGGTTGGAATTCGTTCCGGCCACGGCAGAACCGAGCAACGCACCGATGACGATAATGCTGCCGCCGCTGACGATTTCGGCGCCTTTTTCAACGTTTCCGACAATGATGATGGAGTTTTCGGTTTCCAGTCTTCTTCCGGAGCGGACAACGCCCTGATAGAACTGTGCCGTTCTCGTCGAGAGGCTTCCGATGACCTGATTCATTGTCTGGCGAAGGATTTCCTCGTTGGTCTCGTTGCCGTCGATGACACAGATGATTTCGAGGTCGGAGTTCTCGGAAATGACACGGAGAATCTCCTTCTGCTCGTCCGTGTTCAGTTCACGGCCTTCGAATTTCAAAGACATCGTCGCATTTCCCAAAAACTTGGCGGAATGTCTGATTCGCTCGGTCAGGCTTTTGATGATTTCTTCAAACGTGACGTCGGGATTCAGCACAAGCAAAATGCCGTCTTTATAGCCTTTGATGATTACGTTGTTGTCCATTGCTGCTCCTTAGTCGGTGTATCCTACATGAGAAATGTTGGCTGCAAATACGTTGCCGCTTAACAGGGCGTCGTGGTTGTCATCCATGAAATAATAGCCGTAAACTTCACGCGCCACGACAGCGGCATGCTGGGAAGCGTATCCGTTCGGAATAACGACGGTTACGCAGATTTCCGGCTTCTCATACGGTGCATAAGAAAGGAAAAGCGCATTGTTCGGGTGGTTCAGGCTGACCTGGGCCGTACCGGTCTTTCCGGCAACTTTAATGTCCAGATTCG
>CADBTG010000178.1 GCA_902797475.1 uncultured Lachnospiraceae bacterium
CTGTACGAGAAAACCTTAAGCAACATGATGGAGTGCAAGAGCCGCGGAGCCTATCTGATGGGTCTTACGACCTATGGCAAATACGACGTTGAGGACAACGTCAACTTTGCGGTTTACGTACCGCGCGTCGATGAACACTTCATCGGTGTCATCGCAATCGTGCCTTTGCAGCTGCTCGGATACTATCTGAGCGTCTCCAAGGGACTTGATGTTGATAAACCCCGCAACCTCGCAAAGAGTGTTACGGTGGAATAAATAAAACAGTAAAAGCCAGAAAGGAAGTTACACACTATGAATTACTTTGATCTTACCGGAAATGTTGCCCTTGTGACGGGATGCTCCACGGGGCTCGGCGTTCAGATGGCGAGAGCACTTGCAAACCAGGGCGCTGACATCATCTGCCTTGCGCGCCGCAAGAACCTTGTCGACGAGGTTGCTGAGCAGATTCGCAAGGATTTCGGCGTAAAAGCCATCGGCATTTCCTGTGACATCACGAATACGGAACGCGTGGAGGCTGCCGTAAAGGAAGCCATGGACACGTTCGGAAGAATCGACATTCTGATTAACAACGCCGGAACCGGTGCCGTTGCACCCGCCGAGCAGATTACCGACGAGCAGTTCCAGTGGGAGATGGATGTTGACCTGTTCGGCTCCTTCAAGGTAGCCAGAGCGGTTGCCAACCAGGCCATGATTCCCGCAGGCTACGGCCGAATCATCAACATTGCTTCGATGTACGGTCTTGTAGGCAACAAGATTGCGCCGGCAGCTCCCTATCATGCGGCAAAGGGCGGCATGGTTAACATGACGAGAGCACTTGCCTGCGAGTGGGGCGAGAAAGGCATTACCGTGAACTGCATTTGTCCGGGTTATTTCGAGACGCCTCTTACGAAGGAGACGCTCGAATCCGATTTCTTCAAGGAATATGCCAAGACCATGATTCCGCTTGCACGTTACGGAAGAGAAGGCGAGCTTGATACAACCGCGATCTTCCTTTCGTCCAAGCTCAGCACATATGTAAACGGTGTCATTCTTCCGGTTGACGGCGGATATACTTCTCTGTAAAGCGGGAAAATGTCACATTTTCCATTGGGGGGAGAAAAGAGCCGCATCACGCGGCATGAGACGGTTCGGGATGTTTCATGAACCGTGCGTTTTAAGGAGGCAGAAAATGAAAAAGGTGTTGATTTCCCTGATTTGTCTTGCCGTTGCGGCAACGGCTTTCTGGGGAATTCGAAAGTACCGGGACAATCAGTTCGGCATATCAATTACGCTTCAGCAGAGCGAATTCCCGGTCGGCAAAAGCGTCGAGATTCCGGTGACCGCACTGGCAACCGGCGTGTACGAGGAAAAGGCAGTCACGCTTGTTCCGGAAATCGGCGGCAATGTGGACTGGAACAAGGTCGGGCAGTATACCCTGACCGTAACGGCCAGATACAAGAAGAAAGTGAAAACCGAGAATTTCACGGTCACGGTAACGGACAAGGAGGCTCCGGTTCTCACGCTTCTCACGAAGGAAGGATATTTCACACTTCCGGGAGGAACCTACGAGGAAGAGGGTTATACGGCCGTTGACAATTATGACGGTGACATCACCGACCGCGTAGAACTGACAAGAGACGGTGATACAATCCGCTATTCGGTTACGGATGCAAACGGCAATACTTCTACAGCTGAGCGCACGATTGTATATTCCGATCCGCTTGCTCCCGTCATTACGCTGAACGGCGAACCGGAAATGACGATTATGCGCCGCAAACCCTATTTGGAAGAGGGCGCGACGGCCGTGGATAATTACGACGGTGACGTAACGGAACAGATTGTTCTTTCCGGCGGAGTGGACACCTCGGTTGTCGGAGAGCATATGGTTACCTACACCGTGAAGGATTCCTCCGGAAACAAAGCAACGGCTGTGAGATACATTCACGTTATTGAGAGTGACCGTCCGATCGGCGACGAAGAGGAAGCAAAGGGCAAGGTCATCTATCTGACCTTTGACGACGGCCCAAGTCCGTATACGAGACAGCTTCTTGACGTCCTTGACAAATACAACGTGAAGGCCACATTTTTCGTCGTTTATAACAAAAACTTCGTTGACATGATCGGCGAGGAATTCCGCCGCGGACACGCCGTCGGAATCCACTGCTACAACCATGATTACAGCATTGTTTACAAGTCGGAAGCGGCTTACTGGGAGGATTTCGAGAAGATGCAGGCGGTCATTAAGGAACAGACCGGCCAGCGCACGAATCTTTTGAGATTCCCGGGCGGAAGCTCCAATACTGTCAGCAGAAAGCATGAGAAAGGCCTGATGACCAAACTTGCGAAGCAGATGGGGGAGAAGGGCTATTACTATTTTGACTGGAACGTTTTGAGCGGCGATGCCGAGGCAAAGCCCATCTCAACGGATGAAGTATTCAAAAATGTCACCAAGGGCATCGAGGGTCTGAAGGGAAGGCCGGCTGTCGTTTTGCAGCACGACATCAAGAAATTCAGTCTCGATGCGGTAGAGAGAATCATTCAGTGGGGGCTTGAGAACGGTTACACGTTCCTGCCTCTTGACGAGACAAGCTTCGGTGCACATCATGGCATCAACAATTAAAACAAAGGCGGCGGAAATCTGCCGCCGCCTGAATCAGTATTATTCGACGGACCTGACCTGCTATCTGGACCATGTGGATGCCTGGCAGCTGCTCACGGCAACGATTCTGAGCGCGCAGTGCACGGACGCACGGGTGAACATCGTGACAAAGGATCTGTTCCGTCGTTATCCTACGCCCGAAGCACTCGGAAACGCGAAGCTTAAGGACGTAGAGAAGATCATTCATTCGACGGGCTTCTATCATGCGAAAGCGGAGCATATCATTGCCTGCAGCAAGGTCATTGCCGAACAGTACCAAGGAGAAGTTCCGGATGACATCGAGCTTTTGACGAAGCTTCCGGGCGTCGGCCGAAAGACCGCAAATGTCATTCTCGGCAATGTGTATCATAAGCCGAGCATCGTCGTGGATACGCATGTGAAACGGATTTCGAAGAAACTCGGGCTGACCCGTTCGGATGACCCGGTACAGGTCGAAAAGGATCTGATGAAGATTCTTCCGAAGGAGCAGTGGATTTTGTGGAACATTCAGATCATTGCGCACGGGCGTAGCATTTGTCCCGCGAGAAATCCGCACTGTGAGGAATGCTTCCTCCGGGATATCTGCCCCGGAAGAACGAAGTCCTGATTGCAGGACGTGAAGAGGAA
>CADBTG010000179.1 GCA_902797475.1 uncultured Lachnospiraceae bacterium
ACCGTGATCACGGACTCTGCGGTTCCGAGGTTCACGGAACGTACCTCCTCCAGAATGGAGAACTTCCGATCGGTAAGCTCGGGCAGATACCGGTTCTGGAATACGAAGAAATACTTATCCTTCTCGATTTTCTTGATCAGGGCATTGATGCCCGTCATGTATTTATTAATCTTCTGGTCAACAAGTGCGGTAAGCAGAGAACGCTTTACCTCGTCCACGGTTTCCAGCACTTCGTCATAGTTATCGATATACAAAAGACCGCAAATCTGACGGTTTTCATAGTTCTCCTGCTTCAACAGACGGATTTCGGTCTCGTCGTACAGGAATACGGCAACCGGGTAATCCGGCTTGTGTCCCTTGGAATCCGTCACTTTTTGCTTCTTTAAATCGTCTCCGATGGAGGAGTCGCCGAGCGTCTTCATATAAATCCGGTAATGCTTCTCCCCGATGACGGCGCGGTAGTTCCGCTCCTCACCGGTCTGCTTCGGAAGGGAAAATGCCTTGACACCCGTAAGAAGCTCGCGAATGTTATAACCGCGGTGGGACTTTCGGCTGATCTCGCGGAATTCCGCATTGCTGAAAATGACGATTCCTTCGGAATTCAAAACGGCATACGGCGTCTTCATCTCTTCGATTACGGTACGCTGCGCCTTGTTGTAATCCATGGCGAAATCCGAATAATCCCGGAGAATTCCGGTCCGATGATAGAAATAGAAAAACAGGGCAAGGGCATAGTAAATGACAGTCACGATCAGGCACATCGTACCCGCTTCCCTGCTGATCAAATACCCTCCGAGCGTGGCAATCACCAAAAGGGCACCCAAAAGCAGCGGACATAATAAATAAACGACCAGTCTTTCTTTGCCGAGTTTCATAAGACCAACCCCCTTCGAGTTTTCGTATTCCCATAGATATTATTACTTTACCATATTCTCCCGGAAAAGGAAAGAAAAACATAAGCCGGGAGGCAGAAAACCTCCCGGCCTGACATATCATTTTTTTGCAAGAATCTTCTCCGGGTTTTCGGAAAGCATCAGGTTCAGTTCCTTTTCCGTAAGTCCCAGACTTCTGAGCCGTTCAAGTTCGCTGACCGGATTCCACATCGGGTAATCGGAGCCGAACAGGAAGCGCTCCGCACCGTACATGCGAATCAGCTCCTTGGACCGCTTGTTCCCGAGATACATCATCGAGCTGCTGCAGTCCAGATAGCAGCCGGTGTCGAGCAGATACTCCACCGCCAGATCCTGTACGGACCAGCCGCCGAAATGTGCCGCGATGAAGGTCAGCTTCGGGAACCGCATCAGAACGTTTCTGACGCGCTCGGGCGAGTCGAAATCATAGCGGTAATCGCCGCAGTGAACAAGAATCGGAAGCCGTCCCTCGATGCATTCGTAAAACTCGAACATCCTCGGGTCATCCACATTGAAAAGCTGCGAATCCGGATGAATCTTGACGCCGGAAAGTCCGAGTTCAACCATCCTTTCGGCCTCTTTGCATTTGTCTTCGAAATCCGCGTGCATCGTTCCGAAGCCTACGAAACGGTCCGGATGCTCATGCACCGTCGCCGAGATGAAATCATTCACACTCATGACCTGCCTTGCGCCGGTCGCTACGGAATGCACGATGAACCGGTCGATTCCGGCCTCGTCTCCGAGTTCCAAAAGTCTCGGAACCGTTCCGTTTTCGTTCATTTTGATGTTGTAAAAGTTGCCCACTCCCTCAACTGCCTTCTGTGCAATCTTCTCAGGGTAGATATGGGCATGGAAATCATAAATCGGCAACGCTTTGCCCCTCCCAAAAGCCGGAGCTTTCGACTCCGGAAATAATTATTTCGCCATTGAACCGAGCATCCGGTTGTATTCCGCAAGAAGCTCCGGATTGTTCTGGATATATAACATTCCAAGCGCCGTCACAACTGTGGCGATGACAAGGAAGATAAGAAACGCTTTGGCAAATGACCGGCGCTCCTCCGTGGCATTTGCCCCGAATGCGCTGATCAGGGCGATGACCAAAAAGGCTATCCACCCGTAAAGCGGAACGAGCAGGCACAGGAAAAGCCCGAGCCAGTGCTTGACCGTAAAGGGCTTCTGTACACGGGTCGGATCCTCTGCCGTAACCGGCTCCGGCTCACGCTCAACCGGCTGCACCGCGGCAGGAACGGCGTCACCCTTTAAAGAAGCTCCGCAGTAGTAGCAGAAATTGGCATCCGCAAGCGGATTTCTACGCCCGCAAACTTTACATTCTTCCATAAGTCCCTCCGAAAACAGTCATCATAAACAGTACGGTAAAGTCAGATGCGGAAGCACTTCTGAATCGCCTTCCGGTCACCGAACACGAGCAAAGTCATGTCTCCATTGAGTTCCGAATCCGGCGTAATCTGAAGAGTCATCTGTCCGTTAATCCTGATGGCCAGAATGTTGATTCCGTATTTCTTACGGATATCGATGTTTCCGATGGTCCGGCCGATCCAGCCGTCCGGAACCGTTACTTCGAAAATGGCATGGTCGTCATCGAGCTTGATGTAGTCTCGGATGTGATCCGAAGTGTAACGGATGGCCGCCCACTCCGCAATCTGTTTCTCGGGGTTGATGACTTCGTCCGCGCCGTTTCGAAGCAGGAACTTCGCCTGCACCTCACGGTCGGCACGCGAAACGACAAGTTTCGCGCCGAGCTCCTTAAGAAGCGATGTCGTCTCAAGGGAACTCTGGAAATCTCCGCCGATGGCCACGATGCAGACATCGTAGTTATAAACGCCGAGCGTCTTCAGGAACACTTCGCTCGTGCTGTCTCCGATCTGCGCATCCGTGACATATTGCATAATGGCATTGATGCGTGATTCATTCCGGTCCACAGCCATGATCTGGTGCCCGAGCTCATTCAGCTTTCTCGCCATCATGAATCCGAAATTATTCACACCGATTAACAAAACAGACTTCATACTGTCCTCCTATGAACAAGAAGTGCTTACCCAACCATGATCTTCTCTTCGGGGCTCTTGGAGACCTCTGCCGATCTGCCGGACAAAGCGGCATAAATCAGCGTAAGACCGCCGACCCTTCCGAGAAACATCAGAACCATCAATATAATCCGGGATACCAGCCCGAGTCCCGGCGTCAGTCCTAACGACAATCCGACCGTGGCAACTGCCGAACCGGTTTCGAACAGACAGGCATCAAACGGAAGTCCTTCACATGCGCTGATGACTGCTGCCCCGGTCAGCGCCAGGAACAGATACAGCACAAGAATCGTCGAGGCACTCTTGACCGCGCTGTCCTCGATTCGTCTTCCGAACATTTCCGCATTCTTTCTGCGCCGGAAAACCGTTGTCGCATTGGCAAATAAAACCGCCACCGTGGTCGTCTTCATACCGCCGGCCGTCGACCCGGGCGATCCGCCGATCAGCATCAGGAAAATGATAAGCATGCGTCCGACTCCGGTGAATGCCGAAAGATCCGAGGTATTAAAGCCGGCCGTTCTCGGCGTCACTGCCTGAAACAGGGAAAGAAGAATTCTCTCCTTAATCGGGTAATCGCCGTATTCGCCGAAGAAGAACCAGATCATCGGGCCGAGGATCAGAATCGCAGATGTCACAAGGACAACCTTGCTCTGCATGCGATAATGCTTAAACTTAAACTTGTGATCTCTGATATCTCTCCATGTGAGAAATCCGATGCCGCCGATGATGATCAGAAGACAAATGGGGATGACGATCCCCGGATTGCTGCCGAGCGCCGTCAGTGAGGAATACTGCCCCGACCTGCTTCCCATAAGGTCAAATCCGGCATTGCAGAATGCCGAGATTGAATGGAAGAATGCGAGCCAGATTCCCGAAACCCCGTATTCCAGGCAGAATGCGGGAAGCAGGGCGATAGCGCCGATAAGTTCAATCAAAAGCACCATTGTGACCGCAAAGCGGGAAAGGTGCGAAACGCCTCCGATTGTCGGTGCGGAAATGCTGTCCTGCAGAACGCTTCGCTGCATCAGAGACAGTTTTCTTCCGGATACCGAAGCAATGAAAAGCGCAACGGCGATGACACCGATGCCGCCGATCTGAATCAGAAACAGAATCAGCCCCTGTCCGAAATAAGACCAGTAGGATGCCGTATCACGCACGACAAGACCGGTCACGCATACCGCCGAAGTAGACGTAAACAGCGTATCTCCGAACGGAGTCCACTGACCGCTTTTTGAGGAAATCGGAAGCATCAGAAGGATTGCTCCGAACAAAATCACTCCGGCAAATGCAAGGATGATGATTTGAAAAGAAGACAATCTGCGTCTGGGCTTATGCGTTGACATTGCTCCTCTCCTTTCCCTCATCTTCCCGTATTCCGGACATAGCCTTTTCCCCGGCACAGGCTACGCCTGTGTTATTATACTCTATCTCCCTGAAAAAGTAAAGAATTGCCCCGCCAAACTTGCCCGTGCATCTTGTTTTTCTTATGTTTCGGGAGTATAATATAATGCAGATTTTCACGGCGGAGCACTCTCGCCGTTCATTCCGAAAGGTAAGTTTATGGCGAAGATCAATTCAAAAAAAGACGGCCTCAGCATTATCGTAGTCGGCGGAGGCAAAATCGGAAGCACGCTGATTGAGCAGCTTTACAAGGAAGGGCACGACATTACGGTCATCGACCGGAAGGCTTCCATCATTCAGTCGCTCACCGATTCCTATGACATTATGGGCATTTGCGGAAACGGCGCCAGCTACACGATTCAGATGGAAGCCGGCATCGAAAACGCAGACCTTCTGATTGCCGTAACCGATTCCGACGAGCTGAATCTTCTCTGCTGCACGGTTGCCAAGATGGTCGGTCACTGCTCGGCAATTGCCCGTGTCCGCACGCCCGATTACAGCAAGGAAGTTCCGTATCTTCGTGAGAAGCTCGGTCTTGCCATGGTCATCAATCCCGAGTATGAAAGTGCCAAGGAAATCTCCCGCATTCTCTCTCTCCCGTCCGCTCTTGAGGTGAACTCTTTTGCGCACGGGCAGGCCGAATTGATTAAGTTCAAGATTCCGGAAGGCAATATGTTAGACGGCCGTTCGATCGCCGAGCTCGGTAAATCCATCATCGCGAGCATGGTCATCTGCGTCGTGGAACGCGGCGGTGAAGTATATATTCCTTCCGGTCATTTCGTCGTAAAAAGCGGTGACACGCTTTCCTTCATCGGCTCCCGAAAGGACGTCCTTTCCTTCCTGCAGCAGATCGGGATTCCGACCCGTCAGGTGAAAGACACCATCATCATCGGCGGCGGCAAAGCCGCATACTATCTGGCATCCGCGCTCCTTCATCAGGGCATTGCCGTAAAGATCATAGAGAAAGACCGTACTCGCTGCGAGGAGCTCAGCATCCTCCTTCCGAAGGCAACCGTCATCTGCGGAGACGGCACCGAAGAAGATCTGCTGTTTGAGGAAGGCATCCGTTCCGTGGATTCCTTTGTTCCGCTCACCGGAAGTGACGAGGAGAACATTCTTCTTACATTAAATGCCATGAAGATCTCCGACGCCAAGGTCATCACCAAAATCAACCATTTGAATTTCAAGAGCGTTGTCGCAAGCCTGGAACTCGGGAGTATCATTTATCCCCGTTACATCTGCGCGGAGGCAATCGTTGCTTACGTGCGCGCCAAAAAGGAATCGCGCAACAGTAACATTGAGACGCTGTATCACCTTGCCGACCACCGCGTAGAAGCACTCGAATTCGAAGTTACCGAGGATTCTCCGGTTACCGGAACCCCTCTTTTCAGACTGAATAAAAAAGACAATCTGCTGATAGCCTGCATCAACCGCGACGGGCACATCATCATCCCGTCCGGTCAGGATACCATCGAAGTCGGCGACGAGGTTACCGTTGTCACGACACATTCCGGCTTCCGGGATCTGCAGGACATTCTGGCTTAATCATATTCCGCCGAAGTCGGCGGTCAGCATCATCAGTTAGGACGGCTCGTGCCGTCGGAAGGATTTATCGCATGAATCGCGCCATGATTCGCAACATTCTGGGCTCCGTTTTGGAAGTAGAAGCCGTTCTGCTTCTGATTCCGGTGATCACAGCCTTATGCTATCGCGAGAACGTCGTCTTTTTCTATCTCGGGGCCGCCGGGTTATGCTTTCTTGTCGGCTTTCTGTTTCGCATCCGCAAGGCAAAGGACACGGTCTTCTATCTGAAGGAAGGCTGCGTCATCACGGGCTTAAGCTGGCTTCTTCTTTCCGCTTTCGGGTGCCTTCCGCTTTGGCTGAGCGGGGAGATTCCGAATCTTGAGGACGCCCTGTTTGAGACCGTTTCCGGCTTTACGACAACCGGAGCCTCTATCGTCCCCGCCGTTGAAGATCTGACGCACGCTGCGCTTATATGGCGAAGCCTGACGCACTGGATCGGCGGCATGGGTGTTCTGGTCTTTCTTCTTGCCATCATGCCTTCAAGCGGCAGTTCCCATATGAATATCATGCGGGCAGAAAGCCCGGGACCTTCCGTCGGAAAGCTCGTTCCGAAGGTCCGTCAGACTGCGAAGATTCTGTACATCATATACTTTGCCATGACCGTTCTCGAAATCGTGCTTCTGCTCTTCGGCGGAATGACGCTCTTCGAATCGGTCAACACCAGCCTTGCAACCGCCGGTACCGGAGGCTTCGG
>CADBTG010000180.1 GCA_902797475.1 uncultured Lachnospiraceae bacterium
CGATGGTTTCACGTCTTACGACACCTGAGTGCAAGTCACTCATGAAGGAAACTATTGATTCAAAAGGAGAAAGATTATGATATTCCAAGACAATATAATTAAACAGTATTTGAAAAATGTGTACTTTATCGCAGGCACGCCCTGCGGCGGCAAGACGACCGTTTCGAGGGCGCTTGCGAAGAAATACGGAATTCTGGTATATGACATTGATGAGCGTTTCGATGAGCATCAGGCGATGTCCGACCCGGTTTCGCAGCCGGCGATGAACCGGAATTTCCGCGACGCGGACGAGTTCTTCGGACGGAGCGTAGAGGAGTATAAGGCGTGGCTTCTTAAGAACACGAGAGAGCAGCTTGACTTTGTGCTTCTTGACCTGATGCGGCTTTCGCAGAATCAGAAGGTTCTGTGCGACTGTCATCTGACACTCGAGCAGGCGGCAACGGTTACCGACCCGTCGCATATCGCATTTATGATCAAAAAGCCGGTCAATCTTGTGGAAGAGTATTGCAACCGCCCGGATCATCAGGGCTTCAGCAATTTCATCCACAGCGCAACCGATTTCGAAGCCGCCAAGAAGACCTGTAACGAAACCCTGATGTCGCTCAATGAAAAATACTATGAGGACGTCAAGGCGAGCGGCTATTTCTTCGTTGACCGCGGCGACGGACTGAGTGTTGAAGAGACCGTGGCACTAACGGCGAAGCATTTCGGACTTGAAGTACCCGTAGCAGCAGGCGGGTTGTCCGTCGTGAAAGTGGAAAAGGACACACCGTTTGCGCAGGAGTTCCTTCATTTCGTTGAGAACTGCTCCTGGATGGAGGTTCGCGACCATATTGCGGGATTAATCCGCGAATGGAAGTTTACCGATTGGGAGACGATGTTCGCTGCGGTGAAGGACGGCAGGATTGTCGGAATGGCTTCGGTATTGAAGACCGATTACTACCCGCTTCCGGAGATCTTCCCGTGGGTGTCGTGTGTATTCGTCGAAAAGCCTTACCGCGGACAGCGCATCAGCGAGAAACTGATTGATGCGGCAAACCGGTATGCGAAGGAGCAGGGTTTTACAAGAACCTACATTCCGACGGAGCATAAGGGCCTTTACGAGCGCTACGGCTATACGTATGTGAAGGATATCGTCAATTACGGAGGCGGTACTGACCGTCTTTATGTGAAGAATTTGTAGTACAGGAGGAGATTTCGCTGCAGGCTGTCCTGCGGCGGAATCTCCGGATAGAAACAGGGGGATTTATGGCTTCGGGAATCATTCATCTTGCGGTAACGAAAAGAATATGCGAAAAGCGTCCGTGTAAGGACAGGGCAAGGCTTGATTTCGCCGTGATTTTGCCGGATTTTTCGGCGGACCGGCAGCGTGCGCATCGGCGTTCGGTTGTCTGGGGACGAAACAAGCGGACCTATGACCTGAACGGATTTCGTGAACAGTTTTCCGGAAAGATGCAGGAGGATGATTTGTACCTCGGCTATTATCTCCATCTGGTGCAGGATGTATGTTACCGGCATTTTGTGTATGACCGGCACCACTGGAACCCGAGCATTCCCGGCAATGTGGAAAAGCTTCATAACGACTATGCGATCTTAAACCGCTACGTCCGCGAAAACTACGGACTTCAAAACAGTTTATGCGTCCCGTCCGGGTTCGGCGAAGAGGAGCTTAACACTCTTGCTCCGTTTTATCCGGAAGGTGCGATCGAGGAGATGGGAAAGTACTTTACCCAGGACGGGGAAGGTGACATTTTCTTCTTTACGAGGGAGATGGCGGACACCTTTATCGAAGAGGCGGCAGAGGAATGTCTCAGGGAATTGGAAGCCCTTGAGCGGGGGACTTCCGTTATGGACGGGTACGACCTTGCGTGGGAGAACCCGCCGTATTCGCTTCTTGAGACCACGCGCAACACAAGGGATATCGACGGCTACCGGATTGACGGAACGAACCGGTACACGAAGCCGTTTCGGTTCCTTCGAAGCGACGCGGCACTGGAGCCGTCCGCCAAAGATGTATCATTTCTCAGAAGCAACGGCGTCACCACGGTGATCGATACGAGGACACTTTCGGAGGCGGCGCTTAAGCCGCACGGGCTTAGTGAGACGGAAGGCTTCACATACCTGAACTTCCCGATTGAGGAGGGAGCGAGCATTCCCGAAAGCGTCGAAGCGGTGCCGGGAAGCTACGTGCAAATCGCCCACGGAAACCGTGTCGGGGACATATTCCGTGCGATTGCCAATGCAGAGGGCGGCGTCATCGAGAACTGCTCCGCAGGCAAGGACCGGACGGGCGTGATAACTGCGCTTTTACTGTGGCTTTGCGGCGTTCGGAAGTCGGACATCGTGTACGACTATGTTCGGACGAAGCAGAACAATGCGGAGCGCTTCAAGCTGATTTTGGCATACAATCCGAATATCGATATGAACATCGTGATTCCGCGGGAAAGCTTCCTGACGGATTTCATGGATCTGATTGAGAAGGAGCACGGTTCGGTGCAGTCGTATTTTTCATCCGTCGGAATCGGACCGGAGCTGCAGGAGAAACTGATTCGCAAGCTTTGCGATTAGTTGTGACAAATGCCATAAAGGAGTGAACATGGTAGACTATGATCTGTTAACGCAGCAGGCGGAAGCCTTTTGTGAGGACACGCCGGATGAGGTGGCCGCCATGGCCAACCTTTCTTCGCTGATTTATTACACGCTTGACAGGCTTAACTGGGCCGGGTTCTACCGGGTGAAGGGCGAGGAACTTATCCTCGGACCGTTTCAGGGGAAAGTTGCCTGCATCCGGATTGCAAAAGGCCGCGGCGTATGCGGAACGGCCTGGAAGGAGGACCGCGTGCTCGTGGTTCCCGACGTGCATGCTTTTCCGGGGCACATTGCCTGCGACGGCGACTCGCAGTCGGAGATTGTGGTGCCGATTCACCGGAGCGGTGAAGTAATCGGGGTATTGGATATCGACAGCCCCGTCTTGAACCGGTTCGATGATGCCGACCGCAAAGGGCTTACGGCACTGGTGCAGTGTTTCGAACGATATTTGTAAGTAGAGGCATGGTTTATGAGAACGCGGCAGGAAGCAATCGAATACGGACTTTCCTTCCCGGACACCTACGAGGAGGCGCCGTTTCATGATCTTAACTGGCAACTCGTTCGGTATAAAGGAAACAAAAAGGCTTTTCTTTGGACGTACGAGAGAGACGGTTTCATCAACCTGAATGTTAAGGTGAAGCCGGAGAAGGCATATCTTTGGAGAAGCATCTACCCGGCAGTCATCCCCGCCTACCATCAGAACAAGGACCATTGGAATACCGTCATCCTTGACGGGAGCATCCCGGATAAGGATATCCGGCTGATGATTGCGGAGAGCTATGATTTGATTGCGGACAGTCCGGCAAAGCGGATTTACGACGCGGTCCGGCAGATTCCTTACGGCTGCGTGGCAACCTACCAACAGGTGGCAGCAGTCGCCGGCAATCCGAAGATGGCGCGGGCAGTCGGAAACGCCCTTCATAAAAATCCCGACCCGGACGGCATCCCCTGCTTTCGCGTTGTGAACGCAAAGGGAGAACTCGCGGGGGAATTTGCCTTCGGCGGAGCCGGGGAGCAGGCAAAGCTTCTTAAAGCCGAAGGGATTGAGGTTATAAACGGACGGGTAGACCTGACCCGCTATCAATGGAAATCAGAGGAAAATGCGACGTAGGCATGGCATTTTCCGGGGAGGACGCATGGATTTTGAAGGATTTGTCAATGACATTGTAACGAACAGGTGGGAAGTTTACGGCGTCGAGGTGTATCAGGACGGAAAGCTTTGTCACAGCTACGGAGATACCGAGGAGAATCTTCACATGTTATACTCCGCGACGAAATCGATTCTGTCGATTGCGCTCGGCATCGTTTACGACATGGGCCGGATCGACCTTGACAGCTCGATTCTTACGTACCTTCCGAAGAAGCATGTCGACATAATGAGCGAGAAGCAGCGGCGGACATTTGAGAAGATTTCCGTAAAGAGACTTCTGTCGATGTCGGTTGGGGACATCCCGTTTGCCATTAACAGGGAATGGGACAGCTGGATTGATTATGCACTGTCCTGCGAGATTGCAAATCCGGACGAGAGAACGTTTAATTACAGCAACATCAACTCGTATCTGATTGGGGTTGCGCTTTCCGAGATTATCGGCGGGGACCTGTTCGCCTTTATAGAAGAGAGGATTTTACAGCCGCTCGGAATCAGCCGGTATTCGTGCGGACGCTGCCCGGAAGGCTATTTCTACGGCGCCTCCGAGATGCAATTAACGGTGCACGATTTGAGTAAAATCGGCCTGTTACTGTATCAGAGGGGCGTATGGGAGGGACACCGGATCGTCTCCGAAGAGTACATTGATTTGGCGACTTCGGTGCATCAGATGTGCCGCGAAGGCGGTTACGGATTCTTCTTTTGGAAGTACCGCGACGGCTTCAGCATTAACGGCAAGTTGAAACAGAAATGTTATATTCTTCCGAAGGAGGGCATCGTGGTGACGTATCTCTCGCATATCGAAGACCCGGGAGATGATCTGAAGCGCAGCATGGAACGCCGGATTTTGGATTGGAGAAAAATGAAACACATAGAATGGAATTATCAAGACAACGAACAGCTGCGAGCCTCCTTCAACGAGCTCGCGGGCAAGGTGTTCGGACTGAATTTTGAAGGCTGGTACCAAAACGGATTTTGGAAGGACAATTACATTCCGTACTCGATGGTTGAGGACGGAAAGGTTGTCGCCAATGTGTCGGTAAACCGCTGCGATATGGTTTTCGACGGAAAGGTTGTCCGTCTGATCCAGCTCGGGACCGTGATGACGGACCCGGATTACAGAGGCAAAGGTTACGCCGGAGCCCTCATGAAACGGATTTTAGATGACTATAAGGATAAGGTGGACGGGATTTATCTTTATGCGAACGATTCCGTCAGGGAGTTTTATCCGAAGTACGGATTTAAAGAGCGTACGGAATATCAATTCAGCAGGGAGCTTTCGGGTGAAACCGAAGCTTCGAAGAAGCCTATGGGGAAAGCCGTCGCATTTTCCATGAAAGGAAAGCAGGACTGGGACAAGATGGAGGAAATCCTCCGAAACAAGGCGCAGAACAGCCGGGTTTACATGGTGAACAACACCGGGCTTTACATGTTTTACCTGTCCCAATTCATGCAGGAAAATGTGTTTTATCTTCCGGACAGCGATACATATGTGATCGCGGAGGAAGAGGAGGACACGCTGATTCTGCACGCGGTAATCGGAGACGGAGACATCGATGAGGTGATTGCGGCGCTTCGGGGTGACGCGAAGAGAGTCGTTCTCATGTTTACCCCGAAGAATCCTGCGGGCTTTACGAAGCAGGAGCTTCACGAGGAGGACACCACCTTCTTTGTGCAGGGGAAGTTCTTTGAGGAAAATGACAGCGAGGAGTTCATGTTCCAGGCAGTCACGCACGCATAAAGAGAAGAAAAGGAGAATTCGCAATGCGGATTGAGGCAGCGAAGGCGCAGGATAAGGAAGAAATCCTGAGGTTATATAAGGCCCA
>CADBTG010000181.1 GCA_902797475.1 uncultured Lachnospiraceae bacterium
CAGGCGGAATTGTAATACATCGAACTGCAGAGTTCCGACAACGCCGACAATGATTTCCTCCATGCCGGTGTTGAATTCCTGGAAGATCTGGATCGCGCCTTCCTGTGCAATCTGTGTAACACCCTTCATGAACTGTTTCCGCTTCATCGTATCGACCTGCCGAACCCGTGCGAAGTGCTCGGGCGCAAAGGTAGGAATGCCTTCGAAGCGGAATTTTTCATTGGATTCGCAAAGCGGATCACCAATCGAGAAGATGCCCGGGTCGAAAACGCCGATGATATCGCCGGAGTAGGCTTCCTCGACGATGTGGCGCTCGTCGGCCATCATCTGAGTGGACTGTGAAAGCTTTACCTTCCGTCCGCCCTGCACGTGATTGACTTCCATGCCGGGCGTATACTGTCCCGAGCAGATTCGCATAAACGCGATGCGGTCACGGTGCGCTTTATTCATATTTGCCTGAATCTTAAAGACAAATGCGGAGAAGTCCGGACGGAACGGGTCGATGACGCCGAGGTCGGATTTTCTCGGAAGCGGAGAACTCGTCATCTTAAGGAAATGCTTCAAAAAGGTTTCGACGCCGAAATTGGTCAGCGCGGAACCGAAGAAGACCGGCGAAAGCTCGCCCGCGTCGACAAGCTCCTGATCGAATTCGGCGCTTGCGCCGTCTAATAGCTCGATGTCTTCCTGTAATTTGTCATAAAAATCAAAACCGATGCGGTCCCTGAGAGCGGCGGAGTCGGCTGCGATATACTCGGTTGCAACTTCCTTCTGGCCGTTCATGGCCGCCGTGAAGAGGGCAACCTCCTTGGTGTTCCGGTCATAAACGCCCTTAAAGCCTTTGCCGGAGCCGATGGGCCAGTTAATCGGACAGGTCTGGATGCCGAGCACGTTCTCGATATCGCTCATCAATTCGTACGGGTCGTTCGCTTCCCGGTCCATCTTGTTGATAAATGTGAAAATCGGGATATGGCGCATCACGCAGACCTTGAAAAGCTTGATTGTCTGACGTTCAACACCCTTTGACGCATCGATGACCATGACGGCGGAATCCGCAGCCATCAGCGTCCGGTACGTATCCTCGGAGAAGTCCTCATGTCCGGGCGTATCGAGAATGTTGATGCAATAGCCGTCGTAATTGAACTGCAAAACGGACGAGGTAACGGAGATACCACGTTCCTTCTCGATTTCCATCCAGTCGGAAACCGCATGTCTCGCGGTTTTTCTTCCTTTTACGGAGCCGGCCAGATTGATGGCGCCGCCGTACAGCAGGAATTTCTCGGTAAGAGTCGTTTTACCGGCATCCGGGTGGGAGATAATGGCAAATGTGCGTCTCTTTTTTATGTTATCTTCAAAAGCTGACATGGTTGAATCCTTCCTTCAATCGATAAACGGCGGCACGTTCTGTCGCCGGTCGGACAGCCCCCAAAGTAAGGGAACGCCGCACAAAAGAGTACCATATCACGAGGCGGAATTCAAGCAATTTCGTGCCTTCGGGCGAAAAGAATGGTTTATTTTACGGAAATGATATGCTATAATGTACCGGCGTAAGCGAAAATGAACCGATTTCGTGAGGTACGAGTGGCATTTGCCACGGAAAGGAGCGGCGACGATGGACGGAAAAACAAGCGGAACCTTATATTTGTGTGCAACCCCCATCGGGAACCTGGAGGACATGACGTACCGGGTAGTCCGGATTCTTTCCGAGGTTGATCTGATTGCCGCCGAGGATACCAGAAACAGCATCAAGCTTCTGAATCATTTCGAGATTCACACGCCGATGACGAGCTATCACGAGTTCAATAAGATTGAAAAAGGTCACACGCTGATCGACAAGCTTCTTGCGGGGCAGAACATTGCGCTGATTACCGACGCCGGCATGCCCGGCATCAGCGACCCGGGGGAGGAACTTGTCCGGATGGCGTATGAAGCGGGCGTTCCCGTGACCGTTCTTCCGGGAGCCTGCGCCTGCGTGACAGCGCTTACGATGTCGGGACTTCCGACGAGAAGATTCGCGTTCGAGGCGTTTCTTCCGACGGAGAAGAAGCAGCGCAGACAGGCGCTTGCGGATGTGGCAGCAGAGCGGCGGACAGTGGTTTTGTACGAGGCACCGCACCGGCTTTTAAGAACGCTTACGGAGCTTTTAGAAACGGTCGGGGAGGAACGACAGATAGCCGTTCTTCGCGAACTGACCAAAAAGCATGAAACAAGGTTCTTCGGAACGCTTCGCGAGGCGGTTGCGCATTATACGGCGGAAGAGCCGAAAGGCGAATGTGTGCTTGTTCTTTCCGGTAAATCCGACGAGGAAATATCAGAGGAGGCTGCGGCCAAATGGCAGGACATCGGCATTGCCGAACATGTAGCAAAATATGAGGCGGAAGGGATGGAGCGAATGGAAGCCATCAAGGCCGTCGCACGGGACAGGGGAGTTCCGAAAAGGGAGATTTACAAAGAGATTTCAGGTTGACGGAGCAGTTTATGAAAGAGACAGATGAAACAAAAAATGAGATGACGGAGGCTGACAATTCGTCGGCATCCGTGACAGAAGAAGGCTCCTGCCCGGAAGAAACAGGGGCGGAAGCAGAGAATTCGAGCGGAAAGAAAAGCAATAAGGCGAAGACAGTTTGGCGTATCATTTTCCTATTGCTCGGCAATGCGGTTATAATTGCCGGCGTATGGCAGCACATTCTGTTCAACGGCGTGTCGGTTGCGTCGATGATTTTCCAGCTGATGGTGCCGATGGAAGGTGCGGATGCGGGCAATTTCTTCTCTCTTAACATTGCGATGGGAATCGGACTGCCGCTTATGACGGCCTTCGAGTTCTGGCTCGGAAACTTCTGGCGTAAGAAGACAACAAAACCGAAATTCCTGCACAAACGGAAGGTGCTTTCGGCAGGGCTTTTCTTTGCGCTTGCCGCGATTGTGGTTCTTGCTAAGATGCGCGTGTTTTCATTCTTATGGAGACAGATGACGCCTTCGAAGCTGTATGAGACTCATTATGTCATGCCGCAAAAGGAAATGATCAAAGCGCCCGAAAAGAAGCGGAACCTGGTATATATTTACATGGAATCCATGGAGAATACCTACGCGGACAAGAGTGTCGGCGGGCTTACGGATAAGAGCAGGATTCCGTATCTGACTTCCCTGGCGCTCGGAGAAGGCGAATGCTTCTCTGTTGACGGAAAGCTGAACGGCCTGGAGCCTGCAGAGGGCGCTGTCTGGACGTGCGGTTCCCTGGTTTCGCAGACATGCGGCACCCCGCTCATTGTTCCGATTGGGCGGAACAACATGGGCAAAGGCTATAAGACTTTCCTGCCCGGGATGGTTTCCATCTGGGAGATCCTTTCGGATTACGGGTACCGAAGTGTATTCCTGCAGGGCTCAAAGATTGAATTTGCCGGAACCGATCTGTTGCTTTCGACGCACGGCAATCCGATTGTAAGGGATTACAACTACTACAACAAAAATCACAGGCTTCCTTTCGACGGATATGAAGTCTGGTGGGGTTATGAGGACTTCCGCCTTTACGAGTTCGCAAAGGAAGAGATCCTGACCGCAGCGGAAAGCGGAGATCCTTTCGCCGTCACCATTATGACGATTGATACGCATTTCACGGGCGGGTACACCTGCCCCAAGTGCGGCAGCGAATTCAAGAATTCCTATGATAACGCCATTCTCTGTGCGGATCACCAGGTTGAAGAGTTTGTCACCTGGCTTAAGCAGCAGCCGTTTTATGAGGATACCACTGTTGTGATTGTCGGGGATCACCCGACGATGGACAGCCTGTATTACCGGAATCTTTCAAAGGGCGTCAAGAAGTACGACCGGAAAGCCTATGCGGTCATTCTGAACAGCGCTTTGGAGTATACGCTCGGAAAGAACCGTGATTACTGCGCATTTGATATGTATCCGACGACCCTGGCAGCCATGGGATTTTCCATCGAAGGCAACAAGCTCGGGCTCGGTGTGAACCTATATTCCGACGAGCAGACGCTCTGCGAGCGTTACGGGCTTAAGAAGCTGAACAGACTGCTCCAGAAGAAATCAAAGTATTATAATAAGCATATTATCGAAGGAAAATAGAAAGAAAACCTTATGAGGTAGCGCAACATAATAATGGGAAAGAGGAATAATCCGTGTGGGTTATTCCTCTTTTTGCGCTTAAAGAACTGCGGAAAGCACCCGCAGGAGAGACCGGCAATAGTTTATCTGTATAATGTTATAATCATGCGAAGGAGGTATTGACAGATGCAGACTATTGTGATAGTCTAGACTATAGGAATAGTCTGGAGGCAAAAATGACAAACGGGATATTGTACGACAGTGAAGCGAAAATCATGGAAATCCTTTGGGAGAAAGAACCAATCACGGCCAAAGAAATCAGCCTGATTGCCGCAGAAACCATCGGTTGGAATAAAAACACCACCTATACGGTCATCAAAAAACTGGAGGCGAAGGGCTTTATCCGAAGAAACGAGCCCGGGTTCGTTTGCACATCGCTTGTATCGAAGACCGAGATGCAGAAGAAGGACGCACTCTCTTTGTTGAATAAAGTTTTTGCGGGATCTCGCAGAGCGCTTTTCTCCGCGTTGTTAGACGGGGAGACGATTACAGAACAGGAACGAGAAGAACTTCGTCGCATGATAGATGAAAGGTAGAAACTATGCCGCGTGAACCGTTTTATTGGATTTTAAATATGAGCATAATTGCTTCGTTTATCGGAGTGATAGTTTGGCTCATCGGAAAAATCAGGATGCTCCCGCGCCGGGTCTTCGTATTTCTTTGGGCAATCCCTTTCATCCGTATGCTGATTCCCTTCGGAATAACCAGCCGGTACAGCCTGATGACACTTGTCGCAAAGCTGACCACAAGATCTATTACAGTTTATCGGATAGAGAACGCCGGACCGTTTGCATGGACCATTACGTGGCCCAATACGGTCATGGTGGTAGAAGAGACCTCTCCGATGGGCTATCGGTCTCCTTCTTTAAAAAGCATTTTCGCCTGGGCGTCCGTTGTCTGGCTAATCGGTACGGC
>CADBTG010000182.1 GCA_902797475.1 uncultured Lachnospiraceae bacterium
AACTCTGCCGATTTCTCCTTCTGTATACATCGTATGTCTGATTAAGTTACCCTTACTGTCATATTGGTACTCACGGATCTTTTGACCGTCATGTCCAAACCATGTCTCCACGCGGCGGCCGTCATCGAAGTAATTGACTTCACCGGTCATTTGTCCGTCATCATTAAAACTTCGGAGCAGTCTTCCGCTTGAATCCAATTCCACATGGTCTTCTTCCGTAACAGTCTCTTGTCCGTCTCTGTATTTTTTGATGATATAAGAAATACGGTATCCGTTTTTATCATACTTGCTCTCGTATGAGGTCTCCACACTTCCGTCAGGATAATAATCCGTTTCCAGAATTCGATTTCCTCTTTCATCAAACACAAGGTCCCGCATATGATAATCATTGCCATCGGGGAAGAAAACGGCTACCCCCGGGTCATCTCTATAGACAGCATACTGCTCCTGTTTAAGCAGATTGCCTTTGGAATTGTATTCCCTTACAATCTTTTGTTTTTCTTCATTTTTTGTGACACGGGTGATTGGCTCTCCGTCCTGATAGATATATTCAAAACCGTATACGACATCTGCTTCTGCATAGATTGCTTTCACAACCCTGCCCTGGGCGTCCGTCTCAAAAGAAATTCCCTTTTCCCCGTTATAATACAGTTCGCTCAACGCCCACACTTTCATTTTCTGCGGGGACGCTTCCCTGTCGTCTTTCTTCTTTGCATCCGCGTCTGTTTTGTTCTTCGTTCCTCCGAGAACAGTAACCATCAAAAAGCCCCATGCTATCACTGCACAGACGCACATTACAAGTATGATAATCACACGCTTATTCTTCATCCGTTTTCTCCTTGATGTCACCGGTTACCGGAACTGAAAATGGAGTCTCCCATCAGGAAATACTCCTTCTGCGAGGCAGCAAAGTTCTGGCTTGCCTGGGAGTTCGCGTTATACATGCGGAAATACATGTAGCTGAACCGGGAGTTACGGTCATGCTGATCCGCTCCGCCCGTGAAGTCGTGTGCATGGCCGGAGTCATACAGTTCTCCCCAGGTCAGGTCCTTCGCAAGAATCTGCTTTGCAGCCTTGTTGGCGCTGACAATGCGCTTTTCGTACCAGCCGCCCTTTTCGTAGGTGTTGTTAATCCAGTTATAGTATGCCTTGGAGAAAGCACAGGGCGCATTCCTCGGATATGTCACGGAAAACTGGCTCGTGGCATAGATGACGTCGTACATGGATTTCCCGCTTTGGTACATACGGTTCTTCACGACCTGGCCGGTGCATAGCTGGTCGATGAACCAGTCATCCGACTCGGAGAAGATCAGTGCCGTCAGCAAAGCTTCTTCGCTCGCATCACGCGGCACCATCGAGCTTTCACCGTTTGAAATATAATCGCAGAAGCAATACCCGACACCGCCGTTATAGTCGATGCGGTACCAGTTGGCTTCGTTGCATCTGCCGGTGACATGCACCTTAGCTCCGCTCTCGAGCTTCCCGATAATCTTGCCGTTATTGGAATTCGGCAGGTCACGGACGTTAACCGCGGAGACCACCGTCATTTCCTGATTCATTTCGGAAAATGTGTATGTTACCGTCTGGGTCGGAACCTTAGTAGGCTCCTTGGTGGGTTCTTTCGTCGGTTCCTTGGTGGGTTCCTTGGTAGGAACCTTCGTCGGCTCCTTGGTGGGAACCGGAGTAGGCGCTTTAGTAGGCGCTTTAGTCGGAGCCTTTGTGGGAGCCTTTGTGGGCGCCTTGGTAGGTGCCTTTGTTGGAGCTTTTGTAGGGGCCTTAGTCGGTGCCTTTGTCGGAGTCGGCGTCTCGGTCGGCTCGGGCTCCTCCGTCGGAGCAGGGGTCGGCGTCACTGTCAGTTCCGGGCTCGGCGTCGCGGTCGGTTCCGGGGTCGGGACAGGTGTTGCAGTCGGCACCGGCGTAGGCGTATCTGCCGTCACGAACTTCGATTCTTCTTCGACGGACGGCGTGGGATTTTCCGAAGCAACATAAGAAGCCGGTGTTGCAGACGCAGCCCCGGCTTCATCGTTTCCTCGCCAAATGTGTGCAGCAGAATACACAGCACCGAATCCCGCTGCAATGGCAATGACAAGTAATAATTTGCTTCTGGTTCTATTCATACAAGAGACAATTCATCATTCCTTCGGAAGTTCGGAAGTGCAGTGAGGGCAACGGGTTGCCTCGATGCTGATTTCGGACTTGCAGAAAGGACAAACCTTCGTCGTAGGAGCAGCCGGAGCTTCGGGCTTCTTGGTAAGGCCCTGTGCCTTGTTGAATGCCTTTATAACGAAGAACAGGCAGAGTGCCACAAGCAGGAAGCTGATGATGGCGGTAACAAATGCGCCGTATCCGAGGCAGATATAGCCTGCAGCCTGTGCTTCTTCAAGAGTGGCAGGAAGCGGCGGAACTACGCCGTCTACAGCAGGTGCATCCTTCAAAACGATGAAAGCATCGGTGAAGTTTGCCTTTCCTCCGGTAAGAACGCCGATCACAGGCATCAGAACGTTGTTAACAAGGGACGTAATGATCGCACTGAAAGAAGCGCCGATGATCATACCTACGGCAAGATCAATCATGTTACCACGCATAATGAACTTCTTGAATTCCTTAAACATAATTTAACACTTCTCCTTTCGATTCTCAGGAACGGCTCAGTCCGGTCAGACCGGTACGGACCAGCTCCAGTATTTTAAATTCCGAGAAGCCTGCGATGAAATCATCCAGTTTTGCAGGTTCTCCGGTAAGACGGAGCATCATGTTTTCAGGAGACACGTCGACAACTTTCGCATCGGTCCTCTCCGCAATCGCAAGTGCTTCCTTCCGCTTCTCCGCATCCGCGGTATCCACCTTCAGAAGCAACAGTTCGCAACAGACCGAATGCTCCGGCTCCAGTTCATGAACGGAAATGACGTCCTCTAATTTCATAAGCTGTTTGACTATCTGGCTGAGCGTTTCCTCTTCTCCGCTTGCAACAACCGTCATGCGGCTGATGCTCGGGTCCTCCGTCTCGCCTACGGAAAGGCTGGCGATGTTATACCCCCGACGGGAGAAAAGCCCGGAAGTTCGGGCAAGAACTCCGGCGGTGTTCTCCACCAGAATGGACAGAACAATCTTCCTCATAGAGCCTCCTAAAAGCATACTGCATCCAACCTTTAATGTATCACATCACCCTGCGAAATTCAATATTTCCGAAGGAAAATGTGACGTTCCCCGCACAAAAAAAGAAACCCCGCTGCCTTCCATTCGGAAAGAAGCGGAGCCTCTTAACAATCGGTTTCCTTGAATTACAGCTCGATCTTACCGGTAACGTCGCCGTTAACTACATAGTAAGCAGCGTTGTCCTCGGGCTTAACATAGAGCGTGATGTCCTTGATGGCAGCCTTGTTAGAAGCGGCATAAGCCTTCTTAGCAGCCTCAAGTACGTCCTTCATGGCAACTTCCTTGCCTGCGAACTGAAGAACTACATTGGCAGCAGCTTCCTTCTTAACAGCCTTTGCAACGGTCTTCTTTGCATCGTCGGCAACCTTCTTAACAGCCTTTGCAGCCGGAGCAGCAGCCTTCTTAACAGCCTTTGCAGCAGGCTCAGCAGCCTTCTTAACGGCCTTTGCAGCAGGCTCAGCAGCCTTCTTAACAGCCTTTGCAGCGGGCTCAGCAGCCTTCTTAACAGCCTTAACTGCAGGCTCAGCAGCCTTCTCAACACTCTTCTTTACGGCAGCAGCCTTCTTAGCGGTCTCTGCTGCAGCAACCTTTACTTCCTCAGCAACCTTCTTGGTATCCATAATAGAACTCCTCCGTATGATTTTGAGCCGCATATTACGCTTGCCCGGCTCTGTCCTTTTATTTTCATACGTAATAATATACTCAAAAGCCTGTAAAAACAAGGCTTTCCGCAATTTTCTCCTTTTTGCCGAAGAACCGGTGGCTTTGGGATTCATTCTTTGCTAACTTATCCAAAAAGCCCGCGATTTTCCTGTCGTTTTTAGACTATTTGTCTATTTTTCGGAATCTCTCCGACGATTCGCCGCTGTCCTCTTTTTTCGGAAAATGAGAAAACAAACCCCTAAAGCAAGCAGGATCCCGCACGAATCAATCAGAACATCCGTCGGTTTCCCTGCCCTTCCGGGGACAAATGTCTGATGAAATTCATCAAGTGCTGCCGCCGTTACCGCTGCCGCAAAGGCCGTCAAATAAACCCATCCGCCCATTGCTCCCGTCCATGCGGAAACCGTCCACAAAAGAAGCACCGCAAGAATCACAAACTCAGTCATGTGCGCCCCTTTTCGGACAAGAAGCGTCAGGGTCTCTTTCACATTTTCCGATACCGGTTTCTTCGTGAACAGGGAAAGAAGCCCGTTCACAACCTTCTCGGAAAGCCCCGACGACTCTTCCGAATCCTGCCCGGAAAATGCAAAGATGACCGCAAGCCATCCGATTGTCAAAACCGCCGAAACGATTCGGCTGAACCATTTTTTCATAGTGTTCGCATCCTGTCTTTACGGTCCCGAATATAGCTCAGAAGGAACCGGGAGAGATCTTCCTCTCCTTTTCCGACAGTCACATTATAATTCGGTTTCCGGACCCGGGCAAGCAATTCCGAAAAAAAGTTCTTGACAGAGCCCCCGGGTTGGGATATATTCTTCTCAAATGCAATGACCGGGAACCAGTACGAAATCCGTATTCCCTTACAGCGAGCCGGGCGTGGTGAGAGCCGGCACCGAAGACCTTCCGAATTCCTCCCGAGAGCAGCGTGTTGAACAGCTTCGCTAAGTAGGCATCGCCGGCTGCGTCCGTTATCGCGATAGGACATGAATGTGTCTGAATGAGGGTATGCCTGGCATACTGAATTGAGGTGGTACCACGGGTGAATCGCTCGTCCTCTGTTAACGGAGGACGGGCTTTATTTTTTCCGTCCTCATGGCAAATACCATTTATCATGGAGGTACAAATGAGACAGGAGAAAATCCACAAAATCTGGAACCGCGCCATGGAATGCATGGACCGGGCAAAACTTCGGGAGCTCCAGAATGAGCGCCTGCGCAAGACCGTAGAATTAGAGTATGCAAATGTTCCCCTTTACCGCGCACGCATGGATGCCATGGGTGTAAAGCCCGAAGACATCAAGACCGTTGATGACCTTCGCAAGCTTCCTTTTACCGAAAAGACCGACCTTCGTGACGAGTTCCCTTACGGCCTGCTTGCCGCACCGCTTAAGGATATCGTACGGATTCAGGGTTCTTCGGGAACGACCGGCAAGCCGATTGTTACCGGCTATACGCAGAATGATATCGATGTCTGGACCGAGATGGTTGCAAGATCGCTTACCGCTGCAGGCGGTGACGCAGACGATGTCATTCAGGTATGCTACGGATACGGACTTTTCACCGGCGGCCTCGGCGCACATTACGGCGCTTCCGCAATCGGCGCTACCGTCATCCCGATGTCAGCCGGCAATACGCAGCGTCAGATGATGATGATGACCGAGCTCGGCGCTACGATGCTCTGCTGTACGCCTTCCTATGCGACATACCTCGGCGAGACCTTAAAGGAAGCCGGTCTTCTTGATAAGGTTAAGCTGAAATCCGGTGTCTTCGGCGCAGAGCCCTGGACCGAGGAAATGCGTACGCACCTTGAAGAGCTCTTCGATTTCGATGCCTGCGACATTTACGGACTGACCGAAATCGGCGGCCCCGGCGTTGCTTTCGAGTGCCTTGAGAAGCACGGAATGCACGTAAACGAGGACAATGTCATTGTTGAGATCATCGATCCCGAGACAGGCGAGCCTCTTCCCGACGGACAGAAGGGCGAGTTGGTATTTACCACAATCACCAAAACCGGTATGCCGATGCTTCGTTACCGCACGCATGACATCTGCTCGATCATTTCCGAGCCTTGCGCATGCGGAAGAACGTTCCGCAGAATCAGCCGTCTCACCGGCCGTACCGACGACATGCTTGTCATCCGCGGCGTAAACGTATTCCCGAGCCAGATCGAGACCTGCCTTGTCGGCCTTGAGGGCGTTGCTCCGTTCTACTGTCTGATTGTAGACCGCGTGAATTCCACCGATAAGCTTGAGGTTCAGGTTGAGCTTGCCGACGAGATGTTCACCGATAAGGTCAGCGACATTGAGGACCTCAGAAGCACGATTGCCGAGCGCATCAAGTCCGTTGTCGGAATCGCCGCGAAAATCACGCTTGTGGCTCCGAAGTCCCTGCCTCGTTCCGAGGGCAAGGCGAAACGTGTCATCGACCGCAGAAACTTGACCAATGCTTAAATCACATATTGAGGAGGTTTACCATGTATATTCATCAAATCACCGTATTTCTTGAGAACATGAAAGGAACGCTTTCCAAACTGACCACTCTTCTTGCCGATAACCACATCGACATTCTTGCAATGTCGATCGCCGACACCTCCGGGTTCGGCCTGGTGCGTTTCATCGTGCGGGAAAAGGACAACGATCAGTGCCTCGCTCTTCTGAAGGAGAACGGCTATTCCGCCAGAAAGAATCATGTCATCTGCGCGCGCGTTCCCAACGAGCCCGGCGGACTGAACAAGATTCTCTGCCTGCTTGACGAGGCCGGAATTTCCATCGAGTATCTGTACTCCTTCAACTACAGCGAAGGAAACAACGCTTTGATCATCTTCCGTCTTTCCGACCGTGAAACCGGTCTTAAGATTTTCTCCGAGAACGGCATTTCCGTATTCTCCCAGACCGAGATCAATTCCATTCAGTAGTTTAAAATGAGAAAGGTCTTCCCCGAAAAAGGGAAGACCTTTTTTAGTTGTGTCATTTGTCACCATCGGGCTGTCCGGCCTGTCTTTTGGCCTTAAGCCGGTCGCCTGCTTTTCGAACGAGCGTAATGGCCGGTCCGAGGAACAGTGCCATCAGAATGATTCCGATGATCGGCTTTCCGCCGAACACGGTTCCGACCGCAATTGCGAAGCCGTCCCAGGCAATTCTTACGACCATCGGCGGAATCTTCGGCGCGAGCGCTCTGACCTTTTCCGTCAGGATGATCGGAAGCCCGTCATAAGGCGAAACGCCCATGTCCGCATTGATGTAAATGGCGGCGCTTAGGATGAATCCGATCAGCGTCACAAGGAAGATGCTCCATCTCGGCACTGCCCGGGTGAAGGCCTCCGCCGGAATGATCTTTCGAAACAGCCAGCAGAAGAAGTCCGCGTAATACCCGATCAGCACCATGTTGAATACCGTGCCGAAACCAATCAGGGAGCGTTTCAAAAGAATCACTATGGTAAGCATCACGATGTTTATGATCAGCTGCCAGTTTCCGAAGCTCATGCCGATAAAGTCTGCCACGGAACGGTTCATAAACGTCGCGGGGTCGGTTCCCAGATTGCAGAGGATCAGAAAGGACAGGAAAAATCCCATCCCGAATACAGCGAGAAAGCACAACAGCACTTCCTTTTTCTTCCAACGAAAGCTCATGGTTCTCCTTAAAAGACGGCGCC
>CADBTG010000183.1 GCA_902797475.1 uncultured Lachnospiraceae bacterium
ATCAACATTTAACAGCATTTCCGGCAACACCGGCCTGACAGAAACAACAAATAAGCCAACGCGGGCGAAACCGACACTCCCCTACCGAATCTGGAATTCCTCGTCGGCGAGGCGGAAGCGGTCACCGACCTCGAGGAGAACCTCCTTGCCGGCGGGAATCTTCTCGCCGTTGACATAGGTGCCGTTCGTGGCGTTCAAATCGACGATATAAAGCTTACCGTTTCTCTTAATCATCTTGGCGTGCGTGCGGCTGACGGCGGGATTGCTGGTGATGCAGTAATCGACGCGGACACGCTCTTTGCCCATCAGGAATTCATCCTTGTCAATCAGGAATTCTTCCTCGGTGCGCATGCGCATGACAACCGACCCGGAGGGACCGAGAACTCCGAGAAGCGAAGTCTTCTCGGCTCCGTCGTCCGACTTGCCGGAGGAATAATCCGTCGTATGGTAAGGTCTTAAAAGAGACGTCGTTCCGAAATGCGGCTGCCCGTCCTGAAACTCCGGCGGAATCGTGCCGTACTTCTGCCAGCCGGGCTTTTCCGGCGTCTTCACCTTTCCGCGGTTTCGGCGGTTACTAATAGTGAGAAATGCGATTACACCGAGCATCGCAACAGCTAAAACACTCACAACAATGATAAGCAGGGTCAGAATTCCTTCTGTCGGCATATATGCGCCTACCTCCAATGGAAAATGTTACGCAAAACCTATAAAAACGACTTTAAAACATCAACCTTGTCAAGTCTCTCCCACGGAAGATCCACGTCGGTCCGTCCGAAGTGTCCGTAGGCCGCCGTCTGCTTGTAAATCGGACGGCGCAGGTCAAGCATCTTGATGATGCCTGCCGGGCGGAGGTCAAATACCTTCCGCACAATCTTCGTAAGCTCCTCGTCGGCAAGCTTGCCGGTTCCGAACGTATCCACCGCAACGGAGGTCGGCTCGGCAACGCCGATGGCGTAGGAAAGCTGCACTTCTACTTTGTCAGCAAGTCCGGCAGCGACGATGTTTTTGGCCGCGTAGCGGGCTGCATAAGCCGCGGAGCGGTCAACCTTCGTGCAGTCTTTGCCGGAAAATGCCCCGCCGCCGTGACGGGCGTAGCCGCCGTAGGTATCGACGATGATTTTCCGTCCGGTAAGACCGGAGTCACCGTTCGGTCCGCCGATTACGAAACGGCCGGTCGGGTTGATGAAAACCTTGGTCGCATCGTTCATCATTCCTGCGGGAATAACAGCATCAATGACATATTTCTTAACGTCTTTATGAATCTGCTCCTGCGTAACGTCGGGATCATGCTGCGTGGAAACCACGACTGCGTTGACGTGAACCGGCTTTCCGGCTTCGTCATACTCGACGGTTACTTGGGATTTGCCATCGGGACGAAGATACGGAAGCGTTCCGTTCTTACGAACCTCGGCAAGCTTTCTTGTCAGGCGATGCGCAAGACTGATCGGCAGCGGCATATACTCTGCGGTCTCGTTGGTAGCGTAACCGAACATCATGCCCTGGTCACCGGCTCCGATAGCGGCGATGTCCTCCTCGGCCATCTCACCGGTCTTCGCTTCGAGGGCTCTGTCAACGCCCATCGCGATGTCCTTCGACTGCTCGTCAAGAGCAACGATAACACCGCAGGTGTCGGCGTCGAAACCGTATTTGGCACGGTCGTAACCGATTTCGCGAACCGTGTCACGAACCACCTTTTGAATATCGACATATCCTTCGCTCGTAACCTCACCCATGACCAGCACAAGACCGGTTGTAATAGCGGTCTCACATGCCACACGGCTCATCGGGTACTGGCGAATCAGTTCATCCAGAATCGCGTCGCTGATCTGATCACAAATCTTATCGGGATGCCCCTCTGTGACGGATTCCGACGTGAACAATCTTTTTTCCATGATAGCTATACCTTCTTAAGCAAATTTATTCTTTCTCCGACCGGGCGTAACAGTCTGACGCTCAATAGTTGCGCCTAATGCGCGAAGCTTCTCGTCGAAGTTTTCATAGCCGCGCTCGATATATTCGATATCGGTCACGGTGCTCTTGCCTTCCGTTGCAAGCGCTGCGATTGTAAGAGCCGCGCCGGCGCGAAGGTCCGGAGTCTTTAAGATTGCCGGAGAGCTCTTCTCGATGCCTTCAATCATGGCAACGGAGCTTTCCACCTTGATGACCGCACCCATCTTACGAAGCTCGCCAACATATTTGAAGCGGCTCTCGAAGATCGTCTCGTGAATGTAACTCGTTCCCTCGGCAAGCATCAGAATTGCTGCCATCTGCGGCTGCATGTCGGTCGGGAAACCGGGATACACGCGCGTCTTAACGGTGCTGCCGGTCAGCCTGTGGCTGCAGCAGACACGCACGGAATCATCATATTCATTGACCTCTGCGCCGACTTCCACGAGCTTCGCGGAAATCGCCTCAAGGTGCTTCGGGATGACATTTTTCAGAAGAATGTCGCCGCGGGTCGCAGCCGCGAGACACATGAACGTTCCGGCCTCAATCTGGTCGGGAATGATTGAATACGTATTGCCGTGGAGCTTCTGCACGCCGCGGATACGGATGACGTCGGTACCGGCGCCCTTGATGTTCGCGCCGAGGCTGTTCAGGAAGTTCGCCACGTCAACGATGTGCGGCTCCTTGGCCACGTTCTCGATAATGGTCTGGCCCTCGGCCATGGCGGCTGCCATCATGATGTTAATCGTGGCGCCGACGCTGACGATATCGAGGAAGATGTGACTGCCCTTCAAATGATTCGCCTTTGCGTGGACAAATCCGTTCTCGGTCGTCACGGTTGCGCCGAGTGCCCGGAAGCCCTTCAAATGCTGGTCAATGGGACGCGCTCCGATGTCGCAACCGCCCGGTAAAGCTACCGTAGCGTTGCCTCTCTTTCCGAGAAGCGCTCCGAGCAAATAGTAGGAAGCGCGGATTTTCTGAATGTAATCATAATCGACAAGCTCGGAATGAATCGTCGATCCGTTAATGCGGACGGTGTGCCGATCCACCCGCTCCACAACGGCTCCGATAGCGGAAATCGCCTCCAAAAGCACGTTGATGTCGCTTACATCCGGAAGGTTTTCGATGGTCACCGTTTCATCGCACATGATCGCGCCCGCCAAAATGCCGAGGGCTGCGTTCTTGGCGCCGCTGATGGTCACCTCACCCGCAAGGGATTTACCTCCGTAGATTACGTATTGTTCCATATTTTGTCCTCCGATTGACTCTGCCGCGGCAAAGCCTTCTTAATAATCTCCCTTTCGGGGTCGGTCTATCGGTCGGAAAGCATTCCGCGAAGCGCTCTTTCAATCGCTTCGTCATCTTCGCGAAGCATTGCGTCCAAAGCCTGCGCCGTCAGGTCCGCATGAACCTTCGTCGGCTCCTTCGAGACTTCGTCAACCTCAGGTGTGCCATTTTCCATCTCATCGGCAACAGCGGCTGCAATGTTTGCGGAAATATCAAGAAAATCATCGTCCGTCTTCACCTCAGGAATCGGTGCTTCCTCGGTGCTTTCGGGCTCTTTCTCCGTGAAGAAACTCAGCTGGCCGTCCTCTTCGGAGTCCGTGAAAAATGCCATCTGTCCGTTCTCTTCCGGATTCTCGCCGAGCGACTTCTCAACCGATGCGGAGAGGCTCTTCAGGAAAGCTTCCTTGTCCTCCTCGGTATCGGCGGCAGCATCCGTGGCAAATGCGACGGGTGCCTCGCTCACAGCGTCTGTATTATCAGATTCAGCTGCATTCTCGGCAGCGAGATCGTCTTCCTCAAGTTCTTCCTCTTCGAGCTCTTCCTCATCGAGGGTCTCGGGTTCCTCGGCCGAAGCCTCTTCGGGCTCAAGCGCTTCTTCGTAGTCCTGCTCAAGCGCCTCGGTCTCTATGTTGGATTCCTCCACGGGGTTCGCGGCGGAATTGAAAGCGTCTTCATCGAAGAAGAAATCGTCCGTCTTCGGAGCGGCCGGCTTGGAATCTGCCGTGCTGTAAGAACTCGGCAGCGTTACCAGAGTCGGAACAGCGTCCTGGTTGTCCCACGAGGAGCGGCTCACATGCTTCTCCTCCGGGAAGAAATCGTGCAGCACGATATCGTCATCGTCGTCATCCTGCATCTTCGCCTTCATGACGGCAACGGTCACCAGATCGTCCGCGCCGAAATCCTCCGGCAGGTTAATCGGAGTCGTCGCGTCCTCCGGGATGTCGGGGGTAGCAGTTTCGTCGGTCGCCTCGGTAGGTTCATCGGCGGTTTCTTTGGGCTCTTCAAAGAAGAAGTCGGCGGCAGTGGTTTCGTTGGCAGGTTCTGCTACATCAGCAGTTTCGTTTTCGGCCTCCTCCGCCAGAGTTTCAGCCTCGGTGGAGAGGTCGTCAGTTTCCGCGGAAACTTCTTCTCCGTCTGCAGAGAGATCATCTGCGTCTGCGGATTCTTCTGTGTTAGCGGAAAGGTCTTCTGCCGCATCGGATGATTCCTCGGTCTCACCGGAAACCTCTTCAGCCTCGTCAGCGAACTTAATATCTACAACG
>CADBTG010000184.1 GCA_902797475.1 uncultured Lachnospiraceae bacterium
ACCAGAAAGACGATTTATTTCTGGACGGCTACGGCCTTTTTGTGCGCTTTGATTCACCTTTGCATGCACCTCGCAGACAAATTCGGTTTTACGGCTTCTTTCAAGGCGAAGGAAGGCGGCGGCCTGATCGGTGAGCTTTTGTCCTGCCCTGCATACGCCTTATTCGGTAACATTGCCTCAATCCTGATCTTCGTTACGCTGATTCTGATCTGCATCATGCTCATCAGCGGCAAGGCCGTCATTCACGCAATCAAGAAAAAGCGTGCCGAGCAGAAGGCTTTGATGAAGGAAATCCGCGAAGAAGAACGCGAGGAAGAAGAGAGAAGACGCGCCATGGAAGAGCGCCGTGTTGCACCGGCCAATACTTCCTACAACGATTATAAGCAGATGAGCCTTGACGACATTCAGGAAGAAAACCGTCGTAAGAAGCTCGTCATGGTTGATGTCGAAGCACCTGCCGCACCCGAAGGCATCGGATATGAATATCCGAAGGCTAAAAAGCGTCCCGGCATCATCGAGAGATTAAAAGGCTACGGAAAGAAGGAACCGAAGCCGCAGCCCGCTGCTCCGGACATTTCCACTTATCAGCCGATCATCAACGCAACAGCTGCAAATCCCGCTCCCGCCTACCAGGCAGAGATGGAGCGGAAATTTAAGAATACCATAAATGCAGGCGTTTCCGGCGTACTTCCCGACAATCACACCTATGATGAGGACAGAGCCGGTATTCCGGAAATCACCAATACCTATCCCGTGACGCCCTTTGAGAAGGAAGAAGAGCGCAAGCCTTTCATCCCGCCCGAAGAGGATGACACGTTACCGCCTCCTTATAACCCGCCGGAGACCGAAGATGAGCCTTTCGTGAAGCCGGAGCCCCCGGTAAATGCCACCCCTTCCGACGATGGAAAGGTAGTAAGCTTCCCGGGAACGCAGAAGAAAGAGAAAGCCGTTATTTCCGAAAACGATCCCGAAACCGATATCGGTCCCGTTGACGAAATCACCGAGAAGCCTTATGTCTTCCCGAGAATCGACCTGCTCAGAAGACCCGACCGCAATCAGGCTTCCATGACGCCGCAGGAGCTTCGCGCGACGGCAGCCAAGCTTGAGAATACGCTTCACAGCTTCGGGGTAAATGTGACCGTCACCAACTTCACAAGCGGTCCGAATGTAACCCGTTACGAGTTGCAGCCCGAAGTCGGAACAAAGGTCAGCAGAATTACGGCTCTTGCCGATGACATTAAGCTGAATCTCGCCGCAGAGGATATCCGAATCGAAGCCCCGATCCCCGGAAAGAGCGCTGTCGGCATCGAGGTTCCGAACACCAAGGGTTCCACCGTTTATATCCGCACGCTTTTAGAGTCCGCGCAGTTTACGGAGAGCAAGGGAAAGATTGCCTTTGCCGTAGGTAAGGATATTGCCGGCGATGCGGTTGTTACCGATATTGCCAAGATGCCTCACGTCCTGATCGCAGGTGCTACCGGTTCCGGTAAGTCCGTCTGCATCAACACGATCATCATGAGCATCCTTTACAAGTACGAGCCGAAGGATGTCCGCCTGATCATGATTGACCCGAAGGTCGTCGAATTAAGCGTTTATAACGGCATCCCGCACCTTCTGATTCCGGTTGTTACCGATCCGAAGAAGGCTTACGGCGCTTTGAACTGGGCCGTCATGGAAATGATGGACCGATACAAGAGATTTGCCGAGCTTGAAGTCCGTGACGTAGAGGGCTACAACGAGAAGATCCGTAACAGCTCGAAGCCGCTTCTTGACAACGAAGGCAATGTCCGTGCCGAGCTTCCGCAGATTCTGATCATCGTCGACGAGATGGCCGATTTGATGATGGTTTCGCCGGGCGAGGTAGAAGAGGCCATCTGCCGCCTTGCTCAGCTTGCAAGAGCCGCAGGAATTCATCTTGTGCTTGCCACACAGCGTCCTACGGTTAACGTCATTACGGGCCTGATTAAGGCAAATGTGCCGTCCCGCATCGCATTTTCCGTAGCCTCGGCAACCGATTCCAGGACAATTCTCGACCAGGTAGGAGCCGAAAAGCTTCTCGGAAAAGGCGACATGCTGTTCTTCCCGAGCGGCATTCCGAAGCCGATCCGCGTACAGGGCGCATTTGTTTCGGACGGTGAAGTAAAAGCCGTTGTCGACGAAATCAAAAAGCGCAACTGTGACGGTCATACCTACAGCGAAAAGATCGCAAGCGCGATTGACAAGGCTGCAGATGCAGGTAAGAAGAGTTCCGGCAACGCTTCCGGTTCAGCTGCTAAGGAGGAAAGCGATACCGACAAGCTTTTTGCCGAAGCCGGCCGTTATATCATCGATAAGGAAAAGGCTACGATCGGTCATCTGCAAAGAGTATTCGGCATCGGATTTAACCGTGCCGCCCGCATCATGGACCAGCTTGCCGAAGCCGGCATCGTAGGTCCCGAGCAGGGTACAAAGGCAAGAGAAATCCTGATGAGCAAGGATGAATTCGAGCAATATCTTTCAGAGCACGGAGAGTAAGGACTGTTTATGGGAATCATTCATTTACTGAGTTCGGATACGGTTAACCGGATCGCCGCAGGGGAAGTCATCGAAAGACCGGCTTCCCTTGTCAAGGAGCTTGTCGAGAATTCTCTCGATTCCGGAGCCGATTCGATTACCGTCGATATCCAGAACGGCGGAATTTCGTTCATTCGCGTTACGGATAACGGAAGCGGCTTCATGAAGGATGATATCCCAACCGCGTTTTTGCGTCACGCGACGAGTAAGATTCAACAGGAATCCGACCTGAGCCATATCGAGAGCCTCGGGTTTCGCGGAGAAGCGCTTGCGAGCATTGCAGGTGTTTCAAAGGTAGAACTGATCACCAAACGGAAGGAAGATTTCCTCGGTTCCCGTTATCTGATTCACGGCGGAGAGGAGATGGAATTCTCCGATATAGGCTGTCCGGACGGCACGACGTTCATGGTTCGGGATTTGTTTTATAACGTTCCCGCAAGGCGTAAGTTTTTGAAATCCGCCGTAACCGAAGCCGGATATATAAACGAATGCATCAACCGGTTCGCCGTACAAAGACCCGATGTGTCATTTTCCTTAATGAGTCAGGGACGTACGCTTTTACATACGTCCGGTAACGGTGACCGAAAGGATGCCGTTTATGCCGTATTCGGAAGAATGATTGCCGACAACCTGATTCCGGTCAATTATGAAGGAAAGACGGTTTCGATTACCGGTTTTCTCGGCAAATCCGCGATCAACCGCGGTAACCGGAATTACGAAATGATTTATGTAAACGGACGGCAGATTCGCTCCGCGCTTCTTTATAAAGCAGTCGAAGACGCCTATGCCGCTTATCTGATGCAGCATCGGTATCCTTTTACGGTACTGCTGTTTGAAATCAACCCCGAAGAAGTCGATGTGAACATTCATCCCGCAAAGATGGACGTTCGGATTTCCGAGCAGGAAACAATTTCCACCGAAATCACGGCTGCTTTATCGGATATTCTCCGTAAATCCGTCCTGATTCCGGATATGGAGCCCGTTACGGAAAAACCGGAACCGATTAAGAGACCTCCGGAAGCCTTTGAAACGGTCAGAATTCAGCATGAAGCAACTTATCATAAACCGGAATATGCTTCTGCAGTTTCCGAACCCGTAAGGCCTCAGAGTTTTGTTGATAATGTGCCCCGAGCTTCGGCTGTATCAGCAGAGGACAACCGCGTTGTTTCGAGTGATGTTTCGAACACATCCGAACCGACGCCTTCCTACATCCGGTCGTCACAGCCTTCCGTAAACCCGCCCGTTTTTACCGAGGAGCCGGAAAATGCCAGGCATGAGCAGACTTCCTTCCTTGATACGGATTTTCAGAAGATGCGCGATGAAGTTTCGTTTCGGATTGTCGGCCAGGTATTCCGTACCTATTGGATCATCGAAACCACCGGGCAGATGTATATCATCGACCAGCATGCCGCTCATGAAAAGATTAATTACGAGCGCTTTGTCAAGGCCATGAACGAGGAACAGCCGGCATCGCAGACACTGTTTCCCGGCATTGTATTTTCCCTTTCCTTACGGGAAGAGGAGATTCTTAACCGGTATTCGGAAAGCCTTCAGAAGATCGGTTTTTCGATAGAGCATTTCGGCGGAAGGGATTACCGGATTACCGCCGTTCCGGTATGTTTATACCGGATTGACGCGAGAGATTATTTCTTAAGCGTTCTCGATTCCCTTTCGGAATTCGGTACCTCCGTAAGACCCGAGCAGGTCTATGAAACGCTTGCATCGATGTCCTGTAAGGCAGCCATCAAAGGCAATCAGAAGATTTCCGAACCGGAAGCAGAGCATCTGTTTAAAGAACTGTTAACTTTAGAGAACCCGTTCCACTGCCCGCACGGCCGGCCGGTCATCATCAGCATGTCCCAGGCAGAAATGGAACGCAAATTCAAACGCATTCTGTGAGGCTTTTATGTACCCACCGCTTATCATTCTTTCCGGACCGACTTCGGTCGGTAAGACAAGACTTTCTTTAAGACTTGCCAAAGCCACAGGCGGTGAAATCATCAGTGCGGATTCGATGCAGGTTTATCGTGGAATGGATATCGGCACCGCCAAGATCACGAAAGAAGAGATGGGCGACGTGCCGCATCATCTGATTGACTGTCTTGACCCGAAAGAGTCTTTCAATGTATCGCTTTTTAAGGATCTTGCGGAACAGGCCATTACGGATATCAGAAGCCGCAACCGCATTCCGATTGTTGTCGGAGGGACCGGGTTTTACATTCAGGCGCTTTTAAAAGGCATCACATTTTCCGAAGAGGAAGAAGACGGATACCGCCTGCAGCTCGAACAAAAAGGGCTCAGCGAAGAAGGCGCCGCCGAATTGTTTGATGAATTAAAAAGGATCGATCCGGATTCCGCAGCGGCAATACCGAGGCAGAATCTGAAGCGTGTCATCCGCGCCCTGACATTTCATCATTACCACGGCTATCCGATTTCCGAACACAACCGGACCGAGAAGGAGAAAGAGCCGAAATACAATTTTGCATATTTCGTCCTCACGACCGACCGTGATACCTTATACGATAACATCAACCGTCGCGTCGATCAGATGATGGCCGACGGGCTTTTAAAGGAAGTCAAAACGCTCAAAGAAGACGGACTTCAAAAGACAGATGTTTCGATGCAGGGGCTTGGTTATAAGCAGCTTTTTGCATATCTGGACGGCGAGATCACGCTGCCCGAAGCCGTTACGAGAATCAAGACCGAAACGAGACATTTTGCGAAGCGTCAGCTGACCTGGTTTCGGCGCGAAAAGGATTGCATCTTTTTCGATAAAAGCATACAAAACGAAGACGAAATACTTGCGGATATGATCCGGATTCTTAAGGAACGCCGGATCATCCCTTTGGAGTAAACCATGAATGATATGTATTTGAAGTTCGGCATTTCCGAAGCCGTATTGGCGTATGCCGATAAGACCGAGCAGGGTCTTACCGAACGGTTTAAGGCAATCGATCGGAATGCGGAATACTGCCAGCTCAAGGTCATCAAAGCCATGCAGGAGCACAGAGTCTCCGAAGGCTGTTTTGAGGGCTCTACGGGTTACGGATATAACGATCTCGGCCGTGAAACGCTTGAGGCCGTCTATGCTTCCGTATTTCACGCGGAAGATGCTCTGGTCCGTGCGCAGATTACCTGCGGAACCCACGCCCTGGCGCTTGCGATGGCAGCAAATTTAAGGCCCGGCGACGAGATTCTGAGTCCTGTCGGAAAACCTTATGACACGCTTGAGTCCGTCATCGGCATCAAGGACGCTCCTGGCTCCTTAAAGGAGTTCGGAATCACCTACCGGCAGGTTGATCTGAATCCGGACGGCAGCTTTGCATTTGACAGAATCCGGGAAGCGATTCGGGAAAATACGAAACTGATTGAAATACAGCGGAGCAAAGGGTATGCAACCAGGCCGACACTTTCGGTAGAACGGATCGGAGAGCTGATTTCATTCATTCGCTCAATCAAGCCCGATGTCATCTGCATGGTTGACAACTGTTACGGCGAATTCACCGAGCCGATCGAACCGACCGATGTCGGTGCCGATTTGTGTGTCGGTTCCCTGATCAAGAACCCGGGCGGCGGACTTGCTCCGTGCGGCGGTTACATTGTCGGAAAGAAGGAATACATCGAGCAGTGTGCTTACCGTCTTACAAGTCCGGGACTCGGAAAGGAAGTCGGTGCTTCCGTAGGACTGAACCGGAATTTCTTCCAGGGACTGTTTCTCGCTCCGGTTGTCACGGCAGGCGCGCTGAAAGGCGCGATTTATGCCGCTTCACTTTATGAAGGGCTCGGTTTTCCGGTTGTTCCGAACGGAACAGAGCCTCGTTACGACATCATTCAGGCCGTTACGCTGGGAAGCAGAGAAGGTCTTCTTGCCTTTTGCAAGGGCATTCAGGCTGCGGCACCGGTAGACAGTTATGTTACACCGGAGCCATGGGACATGCCCGGTTACTCGGATCAGGTCATTATGGCGGCAGGCGCTTTCTACCAGGGCTCCTCGATTGAACTGTCCGCAGACGGTCCTTTATGTGAGCCTTATAACGTATATTTTCAGGGCGGTCTGACCTGGTATCATGCCAAGCTCGGCGTTTTGATGTCGTTAAATGAAATGGCTAAGGCCGGTCTGATCAGGCTTTAAACCTCCGCCGCGGAGCCGGCCGGGGCCGATTCTGTACAAATGCTGAGATTTGTGCTATAATAATTGTTCGTGCAATCCGATAGGGATGCACATCCTTCCCGGAGAGAGGGAAAGGATGCTCATGAACCGTATGAGAATGAAATCACTGCCGGCAGGAGAAACTCCCGATGAAAAAGCCGGCAATTACGGCATTTCGGCTCTCTCGAATGCAGAGCTTTTGGCCGTAATCCTTCGAAGCGGAACGAAGGACGCTTCGATCATGCACACCTGTTACCTTTTGCTGCAAAGCTTACACGGCTTAACAGGGCTTTTGAATCCGGAGAACCTGCTTCATTCGGACATTCCGGGAATCGGAAAAGTAAAGCTTTTACAGCTTTCGGCCGTTGCGGAGCTTAGTAAACGGCTTTCCGAAGAAAAATCGGCTTACCGCCTGAATTGCGGCGATCCGGAAAGCGTTTATTCGTACTATAAGGACCGTTTCCGCTACCTGCTTCAGGAGGAAGTCCGTATACTGCTTCTCGATTCGCAGATGAAACGGATTCGGGATGTTTTGGTGAACCGGGGAACCTTAAACCGGTCGCTGATTTCGCCGAAAGACATATTCCGGCTTGCGGTTTCCGCAGGTGCCGCCGCATTTGTTTTGATGCATAACCATCCAAGCGGCGATCCCTTTCCGAGCAAAGAGGATATCAGAATCACGAAAAAGATCCGCGAGCTCGGCGACATGATGGAACTTCCGATGGTCGACCACATCATCTTCGGACAGGATTCGTATTACAGCTTTTCGGAAAATGAGAACACTACCCAGTGAGGTTTTATATGGCTTCTAAAGTATTCGGAATCGACTTCGGATCGGATTCCACGAAAATCTATCGAAAAGGGCAGGGCGTTGTCTATAACCAGAAGACGGCCATCGCCTATAAGGGCGGGAAGAAGATTCTTGCCATCGGAGACGAAGCTTTTGAAATGTTCGGCAAGACGCCCGATTCCATAACGGTTAAGTGTCCCATTTCCCACGGTGTCATTGCGGGCTTTGCGGACATGCTTTCCCTTCTGAATTGCATGTTTCTTGACCTGAACCGGATTTTCGGTAAGTTCCGCGGTGCCGAATTCTACGTTGCCGTGCCTTCGGACATTACGGAAGTCGAGAAAAAAGCCTTTTATGACCTCGTGGACGGCACGATTGTCCGCCCGAAGCGAATCCGCCTTGTGGAAAAGCCGATAGCAGATGCCATCGGAGCCGGAATCGATATCATACGTTCGCAGGGAACGCTCATAGTCAACATCGGCGCCGACACAACGGAGATTTCCGTCATCAGTCTCGGCGGCATCATGTTCAGCAAGTTGCTTCCGATCGGCGGAAAGACCTTTAACGAAAACATCATTTCCTGCATTCGAAAGAAGTACAACCTCTTAATCGGAGAGAAGACGGCGGAGATGCTGAAAACCGACCTGGCGAACTTCTCCTCGAAACGGGACGATGCCGTAAACGCTTTCGGAAGAGACCTTGTGACCGGCCTTCCGAAAGACTGTGAAGTCACAACCGAGCTGATCAATGATGCGATTTTCGAACAGCTGCAGTCCGTATTCGAAAACATCCGCATCATTTTGGATCGTACGCCCCCGGAAATTGCCGCAGACATCTATCACAGCGGCATCACAATTACGGGCGGCTGCGCCAATTTGCCGGGTCTTAAGACCGTATTTGAGAACAACCTCAGCAACAATAAGATCAATGTTTCCGAGTTTGGCGTCATGACCGTCACCTCGGGCATTGCCAAAATCATCGAAGACCGTTATTACGACCGTTATGCGGTAAGTCTGAAGGAAGCACTGGCCGAGGACAAATTCCCGCTTTGATTCACATTTTCCGTTAGGAGCACAGCATGAAGGAACGAAAGAAACCGAAATATGATATGGAACCGCGTTATGTTCTTCTGATCATGACGATGGTTTGCATCTTTTTGATTTTCTTCTCGTATCGATTTTCCGATTTGTTCGGATCCATTCGGACAAGACTGAATTCAATGATCATCCCGATGCAGAAGGGCATCACGACAATCGGCAACGGCATCAACAATACGATTGACCGGTTCGAAGAGGTGGACAAGCTGCAAAAGGAGATTGTGGAACTCAAGGCCGAGAACGAGCGGATCACAAGGGAAAAGGAGAGGATGGAGCAGTCCCTTTACGAGCTGGAACGTTACAAACAGCTTTTCGGACTTGCCGACAACTATAAAACCTATCCGACGGTCGGGGCAAATATCATCGCAAAGGACACAAGCGGTTATTTCGCGAGGTTTACCCTTGACAAAGGATACAAGGACGGCATCGCGGTCGATATGAACGTTCTGGCGGATTCCGGTCTTGTCGGCATCATTACCGAGGTAGGACCGCATTATTCCGTTGTGCGTTCGATCATCGACGACAACAACTATGTCAGCGCGATTGTCACGAAGACCGAGGATAACTGCATCGTCTGCGGAAACCTCGAGCTTTTGAGCATCGGATACATTGAAATCCGCGACCTTTCGATTAACACGGAGGCCCGAAACAACTATAAGGTTTACACGTCGCCTCTGAGTGACAAATATCTGCCCGACATTCTGATCGGATACATTTCGAACATTCAGAATGAAAACGACGGACTTACGAAGACCGGATTTCTGACCCCGGTTGTAGACTTTGAACACTTAACTACGGTTTTGATTGTAACACAGCTGAAAGTGGACATGCGGGAAGCCGAATGATCCGGAGGACACTTTTTTATGGTAATCGTACTTGTTTATGCGGTTGAGATTCTGCTCGCCATCTTATTGAAAAGCTCGGTATTCATCCACTTCTCGTTCGGGACAGGCATTGTTCCGGACCTTTTGGTGATGGTTGTCGTTGCCGCAGCTTATCAGATGGGCAAGACAAAGGGCATGATTGTCGGCTTTTTCGCCGGTCTGATGCTTGACATCACGACAGGCGGACTGCTCGGCGTTTATGCGCTCTTTTATATGTTTATCGGTTATCTGAACGGCTTCATGGCCAATTTCTACGTGCAGAACGACATTCTGCTTCCTGTAGTCATGGCTGCCGGCTCGGAATTCATTTTCATGTTTTTGTGCTACGTATTCAAGCTCCTCACGAAGGGGCGCCTTAACATCGGTTCGTATGTGCTTCATCAGATGATCCCTGCCGCATTATATACGGCTGTCGTATTTATCATCGTATACAGGCTGTTTGATCTGATATACTGGAAGATCACGAAACCGGTGTTTACCGACTATTCCAAGGTGGAATCGTAAATGCAACAGACCATTGTCGAAAAACTCAAAGAGCTGTTCAGGAACCGCCTCGTACCGGTGGGTCTGGTTCTTTTTGTCGCTTTTTTGATCATGATTGTTCACATTTTCCGGATGCAGATGGTTGAGCCGGAGAAGACAAAGATCACGCGTGATGAAAAATCTTACACGAAAACCGTTTCGCTTCCCTCGACGAGAGGTAACATCTATGACCGGAACGGCAATCTTTTGGCGTACAACGAATTGCAGTTCAACCTTGACATGTTCAACTCCGCAGAGCTTACGAACAACGTCGAGATGAACACCGCCATCTATGAACTGATTCAGATTCTCCGGAAATTCAACTACAAAAGAGAATTCAGTTTCCCCATCGTGATGAATGAGGACGGCACTTTGCGGTTTACGGTTACGGGCTCGAGCCTTGACCGTTTTAAGAAGAATGCATTCGGATTAAGAAGTGTTTCCGAGCTTACGGACGAACACCGTGCCGCTACGGCGGAAGATGTATATAAATTCATGCGCTTCGGCAGCAATACCTCGAGAATGTTCCAGATTTCCGCGGATTACAGCAAGGAAGACGCGCTCGAAATCATGGCATACCGTTATCAGTTCTTTACGATGTATCCGAGCTACTCGTCGTTCCGCGTCGTCAGTAACATCAGCGACGAGGCGCGTATCATTTTCTACGAAAACACCTCGACGATTCCGGGCCTTGAGATTACGAAATCCTGGCACCGCGTATATCTTGACGCGGAGTATTTTTCGCATATTGTCGGCTACGTAGGAAAAGCCAATGCCGAAGAGCTTGAGGTCTTAAAAGAAGCCGGCACCGGAACCCGCTATAACGAAAACAGCG